>CAZQOH010000245.1:0-4149 GCA_964594355.1 uncultured Desulfobacterales bacterium | reverse complement strand
TTTGAAGCTGGAAAAGCAGAATTTGAAGCTGGAAAAGCAGAATTTGGTCTCGAAGAAAGAATTTGCCCTGATTAAATCCTCAGCCGAGGACTCTAATAAAGCTCATAAAGAAAAGGAGCAAAATCTTAGAAACCAATCTGCCGAACTTCATGTTATCCTCGAAGGCCTTAGAGAAGAAATTCAGCTAATAAATGGAAAGTTTGAAGAAACTGACTATGTATTGGAACAAAAAATAAAGGTTTTTGAAGATGTAGATAAAGAAAAAAATAGCCGGTTAAATCAATTGGATACCGGGTTCAATGAATTGACTACCAGGTTCAGTGAATTGACTACCAGGCTCAATGAATTGGTTACCAGGTTAAATGAATTAGGAAAAAGGTTAGATAAATTAGAGAATAGTATAGATTCAAATAAAGATATAATTGCACATCTAGAACAGTATTTAAAATTTGAATCATCGGAAAAGATTGATTTAAAGATTAAGAAAGAGATTGAAGTCGAAAAAGAATATTCTGAAAAAGAATTGTACCTATTGGCAAAAATGGCATTTGACCAAGGAGATTTTGAAACAGCTCGTGAAGAGTTTGGTAAATTTCTAACGAAATATCCAAAATCAGAACGTGCTGATAATGCACAGTATTGGATCGGTGATATCTATTACCGGGAAAAATGGTATGAAAAAGCTATTTTAGAATACCAAAAAGTAATTGAAAACTACCCAAAAGGCAACAAAGTACCGGACTCTCTTTTAAAGCAGGGTTTTGCCTTTAATAATATTAATGATAAAATAAATGCCCGTCTTGTTTTCAAGGAATTGATCGAAAAATATCCAAAGTCTGAGCAGACAAAAGTTGCAAAAGAAAAATTCAAAGAGGTCGGGCTTTAATACTCAAAATACTCGATGTATTCCTGTGGTTAATCCGCCTGAGGCGGATCGCCTTCCTTGAACTTGAATCCCGCTACAGCGGGAAGCATTTTTCAAAGGTCTCTTTATACCGGATATCTGGACCACAGCAAAAAACTCAAGATGACAAAGATCATCGGCATAGATCCAGGCCTAGCTGCGACTGGTGTTGGAATAGCCATAGGAACGAGGCATAAGATTAATGGCTATTCCTTCGGCAGTATATATACTTCAAATAAAAATTGTTTGTCATATCGCCTCGATCAAATCTTTTCAAAGCTTCTTCTTTTTTTAATGGATGAAAAACCAGACTTTATGGTTGTTGAAGACATATTTTCTTTGCCAAAGTATCCAAAGTCTGGAATAACATTAGGAAAGGTTACAGGTGTTATTCTTCTTGCAGGATATCAAGCCAATGTGCCTGTAACAGAGGTGCCTGTTCGTGAAGCAAAACAGATTTTGACAGGAAACGGTAATGCAAGTAAAAACCAGCTTGAAAAGACTGTTAGACATATATTAAACTTGTCTTCACCTATTAAACCTTATCACGCTTCTGATGCAATGGCGTTAGCAATTATTGGTATGTATCGTTATGAAAACAGCTTGAGGCAAAGATTATAAATTGGTTAATTGTTAATTGAATAACAAGAACACAGAGCACTAACATGATTGGTTATCTTGAAGGTAAGCTTTTGAAAAAAGAAGATGATCGTATACTTCTTCTTGCTAATCAGGTTGGATACGAGGTTATCCTTCCAGCATTTGTAATGGAAACTTTAAAAATAAAGACGATTGGTGATGAAATTTCCCTTTATATTTATTATCAACAAACAGAACGACAACCAAAGCCATTATTGATCGGTTTTAACCTTGAGACAGAAAAAGAATTCTTTCAGTATTTTATTTCTGTTGAAGATATCGGGCCTCTTAAGGCGGTTAAAGCACTAAATATCCCTATTCATGATATCGCAAACGCAATAGAATTAAAAGATGTCAGCAGGCTTAAGCAACTAAAAGGTGTTGGAGAAAGAACAGCCCAGAAAGTTATTGCAACACTTGAAGGCAAAATGGATAAATTCGTATTAATCCATAAAACTGATCGAGAAGAGACACCTCTTTATACCGACTTTTCAAAACAGGTTTTGGATTTGCTTGTTGCTCGGCTGGGCCATACTACTGCGAATGCTAAGCGGATGATTGCGGAAGCAATGAAACGCAACAACTCTATTTCAACACCTGAAGAGCTTTTTGAAGAAGTGTATCGCATTAAGGGTCTAAGATAATTTGTCATGATAGATAACCTCATAACAAATAATGATGATAAACATGGTATACTTTCAAGCTCACGCATGTCTGTTGATCAGGAACCTGAAATCCTATCTTTGCGCCCGGAACGATTTTCAGACTATGTCGGACAGATTAAAGTGGTTGAGACACTTAAAATTGCAATCGAAGCGGCCAAATACCGCAAAGAACCAATTGATCATGTTCTTTTTCATGGACCTCCCGGTCTCGGAAAAACTACCCTGGCGCATATCATTGCCAATGAAATGGAAACCAAGCTTACTGTCACTTCAGGGCCGATACTTGAAAAAGGTGGAGATCTTCTAGGAATTCTTACACATCTTGAAGATAGGGATATTCTCTTTATTGATGAAATCCACCGAACACCAAAAGTAGTAGAGGAATTTTTATATCCTGCCATGGAGGATTTTGCTGTTAACTTTGTGTTCGATAAGGGTATTCATGCAAGAAGTCACAGATACCGGCTGAATCGCTTTGCCATTATTGGGGCCACCACGCGAGTTGGGCTCTTATCTTCACCTTTAATGGACCGATTTGGAATATTTAGGAACCTTGATTTCTACGACAAAGAAGATCTTGTATCAATAGCTAGGCGTTCGGCAGATTTACTTAATGTGGAGCTTGATGACAAGGGTGCAAAAGAGCTTGCAAAAAGATCCAGAGGAACGCCAAGGATCGTAAACAGGCTTCTTAAACGAGTTAGAGACTATACCCAGGTTCGAGCAGACGGTACTATTACAAAGAAGACTGTAGAAGCAGCTCTTTCCCTGGAAGGGGTTGATAAAAAAGGGCTCACGAATCTTGATCGTAGTTATCTGAAAACAATAATCGAGTTTTATAATGGTGGTCCGGTTGGTATAGAGGCAATTGCAGCAACATTACAGGAAGAAACAGATACACTTGTGGATGTAGTTGAGCCTTATCTTTTAAAAATTGGTTTGATTATTAGAACATCTTCAGGAAGAAAGGCTTCAGAAGTCGCATATAAACATCTTGGATTCACAATTCAGAAAAAATTGTTCTAAATCTATAATTACTCTGCTGACCGATTTTGGCACTGATGATGAATATGTAGGTATAATGAAAGGGGTTATCCTATCTGTTAACCCATTTGTGAATATAATCGATATTTCCCACCATATTGCCCCCCAAGACC
Source organism: uncultured Desulfobacterales bacterium (assembly GCA_964594355.1). GTDB lineage: Bacteria > Desulfobacterota > Desulfobacteria > Desulfobacterales > JAUVVS01 > JAUVVS01. The sequence continues at coordinate 784 of CAZQOH010000245.1, read as the reverse complement.
TATCCCAAGCTGCATACCTTATTAAATCTTGCTACAGATATTTTCCTGAGCATACAGTACATGTTGTTGTAGATCCAGGGGTAGGAAGCGACAGATCAATAATCGCTCTTAAAATGAAGAACCATATTTTTCTTGCACCTGATAATGGGGTCCTACACCCTTTAATGGATGAGGGAGATATTGAATCGATAATACATGTTGATAATTCCAGTTACTTTTTAAAATCCGTAAGCCGGACTTTCCATGGCAGAGATATCTTTGCTCCGGTTGCAGCGCACATATCTAAGGGTGTTAAGATAAATAAGCTAGGAACGCCAATAGATAAAAACGATTTAGTAAATCTATCTATCCAGAAGCCGTATATCTCAGATAAAGATGAAATTATCGGGACAATCATATCTATCGACCGATTTGGGGACCTTATTACAAATATCGATTTAGACAGTATCAAGATGTTGGACAAGGAAGACATGGGTAAAAGACTCGAGGTAAGGATAGGTGAAAATAAAATCATTGGTTTGTCTTTGAGTTATCAAAGCGCAAGACCACAATCTCCTCTTGCCATAATCGGTGGTCGCGGATATCTTGAGATAGCCGTAAATTGCGGTAGTGCAAAGCAATATTTCATGGTTAAAAAAGGAGATACGATTAGGGTTATTTTAGCAAATCAACATCGACAAAAAAGGTCGATATGATTGTAAATCATAGGTGTCAGTAACCGTTTTAAGTTTTGAGACCTTTGCAAAACGCCCCCTTTTGCCCAATTTCTGTGTCAGGCTCAAAT
>CAZQOH010000244.1:0-4150 GCA_964594355.1 uncultured Desulfobacterales bacterium | reverse complement strand
AAAGCGATATCACTCGCACAGCAGGGAACCATCACGGCCAAGACAGTCACAATAAATACACCCCCCACCATATGTATCCAATCCTGGAGGCCATAAGCGAGTAAATAGGAGATTGACGCTAGGCTGCTTATTAAAACATGAGCGGAATGGGAATATTCGGTCGAATGCTCTACAGACTTGGTAAGCAGCAAACCGGCCAAAACCCCAACGATGGCGAACGGAAGGATTAAAAGTGGTTTTTCGATGATGCAAACATGCATTATCATATCAACGCCCAGGATTAGCCCTCCCCAAAATGGAAGAATTATGTCGCTTATTCCACAAATTAGAATAGAGCCGAAAAAGCCAATCGTAACTGCTTTAGGAATATTTTTTTCATGTTTCCAAAACATTGCGGTTGTTGCCACTGAACTAAAAAGGATGTGCGCAGGATGAAGAATGTGAAAAAGTTCGCGCGTAGCCTTAGGCAAAAGGTCCTCTGCTTTCATCAGGACTGCGAAAAAAGTTAATATTCCCATCAGAATCAAAGCGATTGTAGCGCCAATGATGGAATAAGGAAGGTGGTGGGCGAGTTCTACCACTATGTATTTGGCCTTGTTGTCTTTCTTCATTGAAGTATTCGGTAATAATAAGGCTGAGTTTAAATAAAGCAAAATGCCACAAGCGGAAACCTCAACAATTGCTCCACTTAAATATAAGTTAAGGATTGGTAGAATGCAACTTATTTCCGTACAGTTTGAAGAGGTTCATATTTAAAAAGTGAAGCTTTCAAACTCTATACATAACTCTGATATTAAGCCACCACTTCTAGTGGTGGACCCGGAAAGGTTCTACCGTTCCGGCGAGAAATGGGCTGTCGATTAAGCACGAAATTCGAATTTCGAAATACGAAACAAATACGAAATCCTAATTTTCAAATGTTCGAAACAAAAGAGCAGCGCTATAAAGGTCTGCAAAGCATCCACATGACCATTTATTTTGAAATTAGGCCTTAATGTTTGGGACATTGGAATTTTGGTCATTTGGATTTGTTTCGGATTTCGTGCTTCGTATTTCGGATTTATGTTTATGCAAAATGGTTATCGCCCTCTTTGGGGGCTTCCTGAGGTCATCTGCTATACAGGTGGACTCTCACTTTTCTGAGGGTATTCTGAATTCAGAGGGTTCTGTTGTGGTTGTCACATTGCTATCCGTATCTGGTTCGATTAGATGTACATGAATTCTGTCATCGATATTCTGTGCCTCCTTCTGCAATTTAATTAGTACCTGCTTGCTAACACGACCGACCAACACAAGCCGATAGCGATTAAGACCCTGTCTATCGCGAAGTCTCTTACCTTCCAAAAGAAGACTCTTCGAATCCGCGGCAACGTTTTTTAAAGAATGCACAGGTACAAGAGACAAAATCAAGCGTCGGCCGACTATAATATGAACTGATGAAGGTACGATCGGGCTATCAAATAAGGATGGAAAGCCTATTACTACTTCGTCATATACCTCCTCAGGGCAAGTACAGCCTAACTCAACCCTGACCAGTTGACGTATCGCATCAAGATTCACGAATGCCTTAGCTATGTTGTCCGATTGGAGACATATAGATTTCAACATGTGTATCACCTCGTTCAATCAAAAAAATTTCTCAAATTGTCAGTCTGAGAGATCTTATAAGCTATTTGTTTTATTTGACTTTTTATTGGTGGGCCGTGAAGGAATCGAACCTTCAACCTACTGATTAAGAGTCAGGTGCTCTGCCTAGTTGAGCTAACGGCCCGGTAAGGTTAATAGATCATCAGATGGGGATGTTTCGTACCAATTTTAATTTGAGTTGTCAATTTATTTTGGGGAAAATTTGCGTGATTTTTTTTGTGCTCTTTTCCTCTCTTTTTTCCATGCGATCTCTTTTTTTCTCCTTTCTTGTTTAGTACGATCTCGATGCTCCTTTTTATCAACCAAATTGTAAAAAAAACTGCCGGGTATTTTTTGTGTGACGTGTTCCAAATCATCACTCTTCTTTTTTTCTACGGGTTTTTCCTTTGGTAATGGCGGACCTGTAAAGCAACCTTGCGGAATGAACTCGGCAAGAAAGATGGAACCTCCGGCCTGGTAAAATTCAACACCTCTGTCTTGGGCTTTTTGTGTATTGACAGTTAGAATAACCGGCATCCGGTCTATCCGTTTTCCAATCCTTTCGGCCATCTCAAGGGTTGAGGAGAGGATGACGTGTTGATGACCCAAAGGGGATATACCCTTTGTTATAAGAAAAGGATATGCCTTTCTCCTTGCACAGCTATAAAGGAGTTTGGGTGGATTTTGAACCAAGGTTTGTTTTTGTAATTTATCACGGCATTTTGCTCGAATATAGTTATCTTTTATTTCAATGGGCGGATTTTGGAGGGTTATGAGGATTTCGTCTATGTAGGATCTGCGAACATATTTCCATCCGTCTTCTTCGCATATTGCTTTTAATAATTCCTTAATTTTAACAAAACCGTTCGGATCCGGAACAAGACCAAACTCATCCGGTTTATATCCCAGGATATAAAATATAAACTTAGATAACTTTTTAGGAGATTTGCGTTGTGACATAAATATTTTTGTAACCGTTTATGGGTTCAGGGCTCAAAGTTCAACTGTTAAAGAGTAATAAATTGCACTCATTAAAAATTAATCTAAAGGTCTTGATTTATGAACTATAACTGTATAATAGTGAAAATGTAGAGAGTGTCGGCAAACCGATAACCTATGAACACTGAACCCCTGAACGGTTATTAAATATCAACTTATTTAATAAAAGGAAAGGATATTTAAAAGATGAATTACGAAAAATCTCATAAACTTTTTGAAAGAGCCTTAAGTGTTATACCGGGCGGGGTCAATAGTCCCGTACGTGCGTGTAAATCTGTTGGTATGGAGCCGGTTTTTATAGATCATGCCGACGGTTGCATGATTTTTGATTCGGACGGCAACAGTTATATTGACTATATCGGCTCATGGGGACCTATGATACTCGGCCACAGGCATCCATCAATAATAGAAGCCATTGAATCTGTTCTAAAACGGGGCACCAGTTTTGGTGCACCCACAGATCTTGAAATTGAGCTTGCTGAAATGATCATAAATGCAGTTCCTTCCATAGAGATGGTCCGTATGGTAAACTCCGGAACAGAGGCAACCATGAGTGCAATACGGCTTGCACGTGGAATTACAGGCCGGGATACCATCGTCAAATTTGATGGATGCTACCATGGTCATGCCGATACCCTTCTTGTAGAAGCAGGGTCGGGTGTTGCAACACTGGGTATTCCGGGGAGTCCGGGTGTGCCGGAATCCTTTGTGTCATATACATTATCTCTTCCTTATAATGACATCGACGCCTTCAAAAAGGTAATGAATGAGCAGGGTGAAAAGATTGCATGTGTTATTGTTGAGCCTGTTGCAGGGAATATGGGGCTCGTGCCGCCTGTAGACGGTTTTTTAGAAGTTTTGAGAGAATTGACGGAAAAAAACGGCAGCATACTGATATTTGATGAGGTGATAACCGGTTTCAGAGTGGCATTTGGAGGAGCACAGTCTTTATATGGAATCTCTCCGGATATTACATGCCTCGGTAAAGTTATTGGAGGAGGGTTGCCGGTTGGCGCTTACGGCGGAAAAGGTGAAATTATGTCACATATGGCACCGCAAGGCCCGGTATATCAGGCAGGAACCCTTTCCGGTAATCCGGTTGCCATGGCTGCAGGGATTGCAGCACTTTCGCAACTGAAAGAACCTGGTTTTTATGATTCTTTAGAAGAAAAGGCAAACCGGCTTGCCGTCGGTCTTGAGAAAGCTGCAAAAAAAGCAGGGAAGAGAGCTGCAATTAATCAGGTGGGATCAATTTTGGGCTTCTTTTTTACGGATAAAGAGGTCAAAAATTATGAGGATGCAAAAACCTGTGATCTTGAAATGTTTTCAGCATACTACAAGGGTATGCGTCAAAAGGGAATTTATATTGCTCCTTCGCAGTTTGAGGCGCTTTTTGTTTCATCGGCCCACGAAACAGAGCAAATTGATGCTACGATAAAGACGGTAGAAGGAATCTTAGGTGAGTTATAAAAAGAGACCTTTGCAAAACGCCCCCTTTTGCCCAATTTCTGCGTTAGGCTCAACA
>CAZQOH010000243.1:0-4162 GCA_964594355.1 uncultured Desulfobacterales bacterium | reverse complement strand
AAGCTTAAAATGATTTATTTTCATTTATATAATACCTTTTCTTTATCGTCTCCCTAACCCCGAACGTTGAACCTTTGAACCCATGAACGATAATCATTTTTCAAAGGGTTTTAAACGAATCAAAGTCGGTAATTTCCTGTTTAAAAAATTCTTTTAGCCTTTTAAGTATATTCTTTTCCACCTGGCGAACACGCTCCCTTGATATCCCGTAACTATCACCGATCTCCTGCAACGTAACCGGGTCATCCGAAAAGATACGCTTTTCAAATATTTCAAGCTCTCTTTGAGTCATTTGTTTTTTAAATTCCTCAATTTTATTATGTATCAATGTCTCAATTTCCTTTTTTGCCACCTGATCTTCCGCAGATTCAACCGTTGTTTTTAAGAATTCAATCTTTTCAGTATCTGAGTCATCTTTTACCGGGGCATCCAAAGAAACATCCCATCCGTCAAGTCTCTGGTCCATATCTGTGATTTCACGTTCAGATACTCCCAATCTTTCTGAAAGGAGTTTTGGTTTTGGATCAAAGCCCTCATCAATTAGCTTCTGTTTTTCCTTTCTTAATTTGAAAAAGAGTTTACGTTGTCCCTGGGTGGTTCCAATTTTTACAAGGCGCCAATTATCCATTATAAATTTAAGAATATATGCCTTTATCCAAAATGAGGCATAGTATGAAAACTTAACATTTTTGTAAGGATCAAATTTCTTAACAGCCTGCATAAGTCCGATATTTCCTTCCTGAATAAGGTCTAAAAGATTCTGCATCCATACCCGCTGGAACTCCAGTGCAATCTTAACAACAAGCCTTAGGTTGGAAGTTACCATAATGTATGCAGCATCACTATCACCATTTTCCCTGACCTTTATGGCAAGCTCTTTTTCTTGTTCTCTTGTCAGTAGTTTATATTGGCTAACCTCCATTAGATACCGTTGAAGTGGGTCAAATTTAACAAGAGCCTTATCAGAAGATTGACTAACGGGCTTTTTAAAATTACCTTTGATATCAACGGTACCTTTTTTATTTCTCTTTTTATGAGGTGCTTTTTTTTCTTTCTTATTGCTCACAATGCCGACCTAATATTTTTATGGACATATAACAGAGTTAATGGTATTCACATAGTTTGTGTCCATCCAGAAATGGTAGATTTTGGTTCAAGACAAGGCCACAGCATTTTTGCGAACGCCCCGCCGAAACGGGATCTTCGACAGGCGTAGTGTGTCTACGTCGAGTATCGCAAAAGTGCGAGAACGCCGTATTGGGTCAAAAGATGCCATTTCTGGATGGACACTAGTTTTTATGCGCCTGTAGCTCAGCTGGATAGAGCAACGGACTTCTAATCCGTAGGCCGCAGGTTCGAATCCTGCCAGGCGTACCAATAATAACAATCAGTTAGGGCCTATAAGTTAACTCCCTTTTCCGCCTCTGCTACCATTTTGCTACCGGTTGTTCCAAATACAGTATTTTCAAGCTTTTCAGCAGACTCTTGATTGTAAGGTCTCATCAGATGCGCATATACGTCAAGGGTTACTGTTGGGCTTGAATGTCCCAATTGTGATTGAATGTATTTGATATTTTCCCCCTGCTCTATCAGAAGGCTTGCAAAAGCATGGCGTAAATCGTGGAACCTGATCTTTTCAATGCCGATTCTAATGATAGCTGGAAAAAAGTATTTTTTCAACATCTTTGATTGATCTATGGGATTACCAGCTTCGTTTGGAAAAATCAACTCCAGGGGTGATGGCGGGCAAGCAAGTCTCCATTTCTTTAATTCAGTCATCATCACCGGCCCCAAATCGATCTTGCGGTTTGATTTTTTGGATTTTGGCCTATACCACCGACCGTGGTTATAAGTCCTCTGGATATGAATTTGGTTATTGATCCAATCGACATCAATCCACTTTAAACCCAATAGTTCACCTTGCCGGGCTCCGCTCATAATTGCCAGCTTAAAAAGTATTTTATACTTTTGATCAGCTGTAGTATCTATTAAAGCATTTATTTCACCAGGGGTTAAAATCCTTATGGGGTCTTTTCTTTCTTTGCCCTGATCACGGGGCCTTTCAGCGTCCCGCACCGGATTGTAGTCAATATAACGATGCCGGACCGCATATTTCATAACCTGATTAAAAGTAATAATGACCTTGCGGAGTGTTGCTAAATTCATATTATCGGCCTGTTTGTCGCTTATAAACCTTTCAACTTTTGCAATTGTAATCCTGTTTATCCTGATATTATTTACTGCATCGAAATGATTTTTTAAGTGCCCTTCATAACCGGTCCAGGTTGATTTTCTGACGTTTTGCTTTTTATACTCCAGCCAATCATTTGCGACCTTTTCAAATATTGGGATCTTTTTTTCGGGTAGATAGATGTCCCTGGCAAGCTGATCCTCAACCTCCCTCATGGCCTCTTTTGCCTTTGCCTTGGTTATACCCTTCGGCAAGGTTTTCCAATGTCTTTTTCCCTGGTTGTCGTAAAAATCTATAACATACCGATCCCGTCTCTTTGCTATACATGCCATAAGTCCCTTCCTTTCTCCCTGGGTCAATCCACGAGTAGGGACCAGGGACGCCCTTTTCAGCTAGTTGTCTGGTCAATTTGAATCTTTCTATTATGTAAATTAATATCCTTTATAGTTGCCTCTATAAGTTATTCCCAGCCACTTTTCTGCCTCCGCTATTTTTTGAGAAACAAATTTGGGATCTTTTTCTTTCAATTTTGCATCCCGAAAACAGTAATCTAAATTATACCATAATTCATATACCATCGATGCTCTTTTATATGATTCGTCATTTTTGTATCTATCTTTTTGGTATCCATCAGAGATAAGCCTAATTTTTTTATCCTTTCTTCAAGTCTTTTAAAAATGTCACTATAATAACTTTCAAGATAAATAACTCTTTTTCCCTTAATTTGATCAGGCTGGACTTTAAAAGGCTTGCCATCACCTGAACCTTCGCCTGGGATAAGAGTAACTCCCAGCTGAATCATTTGATATATTTTTTTTTGTTTAAGTGCTTTTTTAATCCGAAGTTCTTTAAGGTTTTCATGACCGATTTTTCTCACATGAATATAATTACCTGAATATCCAGCCCGCCTTGCTGCGAATGTTGGGTTCCCTGAGTATATTTCAACATATTTTTTTTCAACCTCACATAGCCCCTTTGTATAATTGATTGCTTTCGCCTTTTCCGCCCTTTTTTGGTTGCGTTCCCGGATCCATCTTGCTCTTGTCTTATTCCTCCCCAAGGAACCATGAAAGACTAGCACCCTGATTCTCAGTTTTAAATTTTTTACATCTTTATTGAATTTATTTAAGTTAGATTGATAAGCTAATAATGTTGAAGTTTTAAGAGGATCCCCAGTCCTTAAATTGATTGGATTTTTTATTTTATGGCGAAGCCATAAAAGTCTTTTGATATAAGAACAATAAATCTTTAGTAAAGATTCTGGATTTTTTGACCAGAAATCATCACAACCTTTAAAACAAGTCCTTTCAAACAATTCAAATTCACCGATTTCTTTTAATATACCTTCCATTTCTGCACCTCCAAAAACAGAAACGCTCCAAGTGCTCTAAACGGCCAAATACAACCGCCTGGGTCCTCACGGATCCCCAACACTTGAAGCGTCCTAATTTTGAAGTTAAAATAGCCACTGACGCATGGCCTCCACGGTATTTGGTTTATAGATAAGTTATTCATATCATCTCTGCAGATAATGTCAAGATTTTTATTGTGGTGTTTAAAAATGTTTCATATAAATTGAGATCCGCTATTACAAAAGAGGTGTATTTACGCATTATTCCCAATTACATCCGGTTACTGCCAGTTAGGCCGAATTACTTTTTCCTCCGGAGGATCACCAGGCGAGCTGCTAAGGCATCTTTTCAAGATCATCTTTTACAGCTTGTATTTCATCGGCAATCTCTTTTAAGATGAACGAAAAGCCAATGGATTCATCGTTAAGCATTTTAAACCTCCTTTTCTCCTGAGATATGGCCGGGAAACGGATCAGGATCGTCCGTCCCCGGATTTGGTTAACATTAAATGATAATACCGACATTGATATCTGACTCTGTGCGTGCCGATTCATCCGGGTAAAGCGCAGAAGTAATCAGGGGAGTAAACTTTGTCAATGGAGTTGAAGAAAAACGGATC
>CAZQOH010000242.1:0-4168 GCA_964594355.1 uncultured Desulfobacterales bacterium | reverse complement strand
CAAGGCCGATTGTCTTGTAATAGGGATCATTAAATAATGGGCTAAGTTGTCCTGCAGAGCAATAATTTGCATTTCCCGCCTTTGGTTTTAATGCCCCCATGTAAGTATAAATAGTTTTGTTAGTCAAGTTTACGGCACAGTTGTAGTTTTGATACCCGTTTCTTGGATTGCATAGTGTTGCCTGGGGAAGAGTGTGCAGAGTAATCTCCTTTTCGATCATACGGTTTGGATAACAGTCTGTTCCATAGGCTGTTGCCTTTAAATGTACCTTTTCCCCTGCAACCAGGTCCTCGATCACATGACCGCCGCCATAGTTAAATTCACCGGGATAGACTTTATTTAGCGGATCATCTACACATGTCTCTGCAGCGCCTATATAACAATCTACAGCAGCCACCCCTGCATAAGTCGGCACTTTATTTATCCAAACCTTTGATGCTTTTATTGTAGGAACAGAATGCCCGAAATTTATAAATGCTCCTGACGAACACATGGGTGCAAAAGTGCCGGTGGTTACAATATCAACATGTTTTGCAGCCTCAACCGGTCCCTCATTTTTAACAATGTCTATTATCTCTTCGGCTGTAACGACAACAACTTTGCCTGATCTGATTTTCTCATTGATCTCCTTGTATGTTTTGTTAATTTTGTTTTTTTTCATCTTGATTTATCTCCTTACCGTTAACCCGATTGTTATGACCAAACTTAGTAACATCTCAAAAATTATATTAAAGCCGAATCAATTTAATTCTACCATATCAATTTTGTCGGAAATATTGTTCTTTATCCAGACAGTATCCCACCATTCAATGGGATTGACAAATGTATTATGAACCAGTATGCCAAAGTGAAGGTGATCACCACCGGCAAGTCCTGTTACCCCGGTACGACCAATATTTTCTCCTTTTGATACAATTTGTCCTGTTTTTACTTTAATCCTGCTTAAATGGGAATACATACTTAGTAGCCCAAAACCATGATCAATTATTATAGTCTTACCATAAATGCCTATATTTTCAGCAAACACGATCTTGCCCTTGTTTGATGCAGGTACTTTTGAATGTGTTATTGAAGCCAAATCAATGCCGAGGTGATATTGAGAATCAATGGTACGGCCCTTATATTTATACTTGCGGTGGTCGCCAAAACTTGCCTTTCTTGCCGCCCTTGGAAGTCTTATGAACCCTCCATCCCAGTATAGAACTTTTTCAGTCTTTTTTACCAACTCTGTTATCTTTTTGTAATTATCTTCACGCATTTTACGGTTAATGATAAGAAAATTATCCACAGCAGACGCCTTGGGATCTTTTGGTAAATATGGTTCAAATTCAGGCAGTTTCCGGTTTAGAAATTTGTCTGATATATTAATAATATCTTTTTTAAAAACTCTTTTTTTTATGTAATAAGGAAAACCTGCTTTCGCGCTGTTTTCAGCTTTATCAGTTGCTTTAATAAATATCTGTGTCCCAGGTCCCTGCTTGAAATCGAGCGCAATAAAAGCTAAAAATATATCTTTATTCTTAAAATATCCTGAGTGTCCCGGGAAAAAATTTTTCCCTACATAAACACCGTTTTTTGGACATAACTCAGATATTTTATAGATGATCAGTCCTGCTCCTCCTTGAGATAAATTGTGAGTTTTGCTCAGTATATCGATTTCCGGAGGTACCGTATCTATTATTATATTATTTTCGATATATGCCCTGTTGCCTGTTCCCCATCCGCGCCAAGAATAATCCCATGAAACTATTCGTAAAATTGCTTCTCCATCGGTTATTCCCAGCTTTTTTGGCTCAATCAGGATATTAAAGTACTCTTTATTTACTTTCCAGCTATTCAAAAGCTTTGGAGAAGGAAATTCTTTTTTTAGCAAATCAATTTCTTTGCCGTCTTTTAAAAGGCCTATCCATATTCTTCGAATACTGCTTTTATTGTCAATCACACTAACATTAAGATTATAGGACATACCTAAAGAGGATGGAAGTTCGAGTTTGATAGACGGTTTACTTCCTTCCAAGCGTAAAAGTAATATCCAAAAAACCGACGAGGCAATAATAAAGGCCATGAGCGCAACTATCATATGCTTGATATTTATTGTCTTAGATCTCAACATGTTACAAACTGTCCTTTCAATATGAATTTTTATGGTACAATAACAGCAAAAAAAGAGGTAATCAAGTTTTGTTTTAATGTTTTTTTCGTTTCTTGACTTTTGAATGGGTGCACGATAAATTATAACTAAATTACTTTTTCATTTTTTCGTGGTTATTTTCTTAATTGTTTTGTAATTTGCAAACTTATTAGTTAGGTTATTTAGCCCTACCCGGAATCCAGTCAGAACGATCTGGATAATGGCTAATTTAGTTCATGGCCATAGGTCGATTTCTGTCATGCCGGATCAAGTCCGGCATGACAGAATCCAAAATTTGGTGTCAACGGAAAGTGTCGTTGTAGGGTTAGAAGTTATCCAATAATTTATTTTCAAAAAAACCGGTATTATTATGGGCAATGTTGTAAGAATTGATGATATTGTTGTAGGGAGGGGATATCCCCTTGTTTTGATATCTGGTCCATGTGTGATAGAGGGATATGAAACCACTTTTAAGATTGCTTCATTTCTCAAAGAACTTACACAAAAACTGAACATACCCTTTATATTCAAGACTTCCTATGACAAGGCAAATCGTACATCAATAGATTCCTATAGAGGGCCGGGAATAATGGATGGACTTAATATTCTAGAGCGTATCAAGGCGAAGCTTGGCATAAAGATACTTTCAGATGTTCATAGGATTAATGAAATTGCTGACGCAGCGCCAATCCTGGATATAATACAAATCCCGGCTTTTTTATGTAGACAGACCGATTTTATTATAGAAGTTGCAAAAACTGAAAAACCTATAAATATCAAAAAGGGGCAATTTCTTGCCCCCTGGGATATGATAAATGTTGTAGAAAAAGTTACATCAACCGGAAATAATCAGATTCTACTCACAGATCGAGGAACAATGTTCGGATATAATAATCTGGTTTCCGATTTGCGAGGCATAAAAATAATGCAGGATATCGGATGGCCGGTGATATTTGATGCAACACATAGCATCCAGCTTCCAGGAGGGGCCGGAACAAGTTCAGGCGGGCAGAGAGAATTCGCTCCAATTCTTGCCAAAGCGGCGGTTGCTGCAGGAGCAGATGGAATATTTATGGAAGTCCACACTAATCCTGACAAAGCACTATGTGATGGTCCAAATTCATTAAAGACCGATACCCTTTTTGACTTGCTTTCACAGCTTAAGGCTATTAAAGCAGCAATAAATGCAACTTAAAACCTAACACGGATAAACCGAAAAAAATAGCCACCAAGGCACCAAGACGCAAAGAATAACTGTTTATTCTAATTTAACTTTGTGTCTTGGTGCCTTGGTGGCGAAAATATTTTGATAGATAAATCCTTCGCAAATATGATGCGATTTTGATTGATAGGTACTAAATTTAATAATATAAAATTATGAACTTTAATGACCCTAAAATAATTAATAAGCTGAAAAAAATAAAGCTTTTGCTCCTTGATGTGGACGGGGTACTTACGGACGGAAGTATAATTTACAACGATAACGGTATAGAAACAAAGGTTTTTAATGTAAGAGATGGCCTCGGCATAAGACTTCTTATGGAATCAGGGATAGAGATATATATTATAACAGGTAGAAGTTCTGATGTTCTAAAACACCGATGTAAAAATCTTGGCATTACCCATATATTTGATAATGTACGTGATAAAAAAAAAGTTCTGAACTCAATATTAGAAACAACAGGAATAGAAGTTGAAGAGATTGCATTTATGGGTGATGATCTGTTAGATCTTTCTATAATGAAAAAGGTCGGACTTTCCGTTGCAGTAGCTGATGCCCATGATATTATCATTAAAAATGCAAATGTTGTTACATCGAAAAAAGGCGGAACCGGAGCAGTAAGAGAGGTTTGCGAGGCAATATTAAAAGCCCAGGGACTCTGGGAAAAAAATTTGAAACGTTTTTACTAATGCTTTTTTTTGAGAAAAAAAAATCCAAAAAATTAAAAATATTTTTATTATCAATTGTTGCCATAGCATTGTGTTCAATAATAGCGGTTTTTATTGGATATCGTCGTATTTTAAATATAACTAATA
>CAZQOH010000241.1:0-4176 GCA_964594355.1 uncultured Desulfobacterales bacterium | reverse complement strand
AGAGAATGTTGAGGATTACATAACTGCCCGTGAGTTGGGACAATACCTAAAAAAGAGAGTCTATGGCGATGCGGCAGCACGCGGTCATACACAGCGCCCTGTTGACGGTGAAATATACGGGACTGGTGATTTCGTGTTTGTGCCTGACTTGGAGAAAAGAAGTCGTGACTTGAATGCTGAAGTAGATGAGCTTGAAGCGGAAATGGCTCGCTTGAAACGACTAAAAAAGGAAGCAGGCAAAGCAAAGGACGATTCCAAACAGCGCGAGCTGGAGCGACAACGGCTTATTAAGGAAGCTGAGTTAAAACAGGCACAAATACGAAAAAAACAAAAAGAAGGGGCATTGAAGCGCCAGAAACAGGCGGAACTCGAGGCAAAAGAGGAGGCCAAGCAGCGGAAACAACAGGAGCGCGAAAACGAACAGCGGCTGGCAATGCTTCGTAAACAAGCAGAAAAGATGCGTCAGGAACTAGGTGCTGATTTAACTGGTGGAGCTACTCTTGAATCTGCTGTGGCGGAGTTAAAAAGAATCAAAGAGCAGCATGACAAGATCAACCGTGATTTTTCAGCGGAATTAAGTAAGCAGACCCAAAGCATAACAAAATTCTATGATGACAAAATTTCACGCATCTTGGATATTTCTCCACGAGACAATGAGTTTGAAACTGAAGACGATTATAAGGCCCGCTTAGATGCGGCCTACCGTAAAGCAGCGCCTGTGCACCAGGAAAAGGAACAAAAGTTTTTAGTATTACACAATGAAATAAAAGTTGCAAGGAGCAAACAAATTGAACCACTTGAAAATCAGATAAAAATTCTTAAAGAAAAACGGTTTACGATTTCAGCATCGCAAGTTTCGTTCGAGTTTCTCTCATATATATTAAAAACTCAAATGATGCAGGGTAAGTTGACTTATAAAAGGTTAACTCAAAAATTTTGTGCTCCCATTCCAAAAAAAAAGGCTCGTGAATACAAATATAATCCAGAATTGCTGGTACCAGAAGTTCAGATAAGAGCTACACTGAACGGAAAAAAGATTGATAAAATTATTTTTCATGGCCCGGGAAAGAGTGAAATCTATATAACGGCACCTTGTGAAGATATTTCTAGCGACGGTCTTTTCATTGTATATGCTAATGGAACAATAATAGAAATAAAGACAGGTCTTGAATGGATTGCAGGGCCTAATAGAAACACAACTTGGTACCAGGCCAAAAGATGGGTTGAGAACTTGAACGTTGACGGTGGTGGGTGGCGAATGCCCACAAGAGTAGAATTGAAAGCTCTATATAAAAAAGGGGCCGGATCACGCAACATGACCCCGCTATTGAAGACTACCGGCTGGTGGGTGTGGTCTGGTGAAACAAAAGATTCGTCGTCGGCTTGGGTCTTGGACTTCAACTTCGGCTACGAGTCCCGGCTCAACCGAGACCTCTACCATTACGGACGGGGTTTTGCGGTGCGTTCCCAAAGATAATGATTGAAGTATATGGCGAGTAGGGCTAAAACTGCCGATTAAAGATAAATTCTGTAAAAGCCATAATATATAGGGATATGCAGAATTAATTCTGTATAGTTCGTTAGCCTTATAAGGGGGGAAAAATGAAAATAAGTCAAGATATAATGTCAGTTGAAGTTGAAGAATTTATTGACGCTATTTTGGAAAAGAAACGTTATGAATTTTTAATAGAACGCGGTTTCCTAAAGGAAGAGAATACACCATCAGCTTCATTATCTCAAAATTATAGATTGCAAGAATTTTTATTGGCTCCTGATGTGGTAAAAGAAACAACGGACTATTTTAATAAGCTTAAATCAAATGTTAAAAATTGGTTTAAATTAGAAGTAAAAGAAGCTCCAGGAGTAAATGATGTTATTGAATTAAAAAAGGAGGAAATGATTGGGGCTACCAACGATATTACAAAAAAAGGGAATGATGCTGTAGTTCGAAAGATAGACGAATTTATTAGTGTAAAAGTTAAAACAACATAGAAAAATTAATGGTGTTTAGGCTAACATCTGGCTGAACACGGACTTAGAACTCTCACCAGCAAGGTTATGAACCATGAAGACGATTTTGTAAAACAAGATACGACCTGGCGGCGGGAATTGACCTAAGAGGGTTTGAAAATGACCAATGATAAATATGACATATATGATCCTAACGAGTTGAAAAGTCTTTTTTGGACTGCAATAGACACCGCAGACAAACTGCACAAACGATATACAGAAGGTGCCAACCTCACCGGCTACATCCGAGACCGCCTAGTGGCAGACGAGTGTTATTGGACCACTATCGCAAAGCATTCTAAAGACGATCCAGGGATGGCCATGACGATAGCTAGTGGCATAGACTTTATGAGATTATTCAACCAACAGCTTGGTGAACTTTCTGACCAATTGCCTGACCAGACAGCTAAGCTTGTCTGGGCCGCAAACTCGGGCGCAACATTAGACGCGAATACCGCTTCTCTCTCTGATGTGGCTGTTGTTTTCGAGGGAAAAGAGCTCGAGTACCAACCTTGCCCATTCATCAAGCAAGGGGACACTGCGAGGCGTGCAGAACGCCTTGAAAAACTCGACCGCAACTTAGCTAATACCTATCGACAAGTCTGGGAGACTCTTCACGGAACTCGGTCTGATCCAGAACGATCGGCGTTGTTCTTAATGCGGCAGACTTATGATCATTTCTTCGATTTACTTGCTCCGGATGACGAAGTTCGTAAATCGAGAGTGTGGACAAAAAAGAAAGGAGATAAACCTGACAAGATCATTAGAAAGGAACGAATAGAGTATGCGGCTCTAACCCATATTAAGAATGAGGCCCAAGCGAAAATGATGAGTGCGTCGGCTAAGCCTACTTTGAAAGTCTATTATGAACTCAACCGGGCACATAAACGCGGAGAATTGAACCCTGAGAAAGAAAGAAAAGCGGTTCAGGCCATGGATAAGGTAATTTCGGACTGGCTTGATGTTTTAGATTTTTAATCCCAGGCGAAAGTAAGTGGTACAAGAAATCATTTATTTAACAATAATAAACCGATTCCAAGCTACTGCCTGGAGCAGACGGCAGGAAAACAGCGGTTTTACGTAGACATATTAGAAGCTCGGCCTACTGTGGGCCGCTGCTCAAGCGGGCCGTTAGATTTTCAATGATTTTAAATGAGAGTTTTCACAATGGACCATGATTATGTTTGGATGGGATCAGAAGAGGAAACCAAGGTGTATGAAAAACAGTCAGGCCAGTGGATTGTTGCAAATGTTGATCAACAAATTGGTTGGCCTAAAAAAAACAATGGTCAAATTTCGAGATGTTAATCTTATCCTATTTCCTGAAGAGAATGAGCAATACCCTGCCGTTGCGATAAGGCTATATAAGCATTCTTTATCTAAGCGAAGATAATGGGTACCTTTCCCCTTTCTATTTTGTAAAATATAAATTGAAGTGAATGTTAAAGGTCTAAAGCAAAAGATACCCTGTTCCAGGAATTATTTTTTTCTATATTTCTTCTCGGTTCTTTGATGTCTAAGATCTTTTTTACTGCTTTTTTTGATATGTAGAATTAAATAGAAAAGGCACAGAAAATTTCAGTAAGTATCAGAATGATTGGGATAGCAAGCTAAATGATGTATGGTGTAAGATGTTGTAATAATAAACTATACTATTTTATATAAGCAGATATGATCAAAGGAAAGAGAGCCTTGCAGCTTCAAATGCTCTAATCCAGGGAAAGATTTTCTTTTTTTTTAAATGCTTTTTTTGATGTTGAAAAGTTGATTAAATGCGGATGGTATGAAACTTAGGTGTAATTGTACAATACATTGATATCAATTAATATTATACTGTTAAGTTAAAAATTGGGGAATTCATCTACGCTGTAATAACAGTTCTGTGGGTGGCAGATTCACTCACTCATCGTTAATGCAGATTATTTATCTTTTTTGTATAATATTTTTGCCTCTGGGGTAAATTTGGTGTAAAAAAAATTGATTTTGGTTGAACTGATTGCACTTATTTTGGTTATTGAAGATTGTAAGAAAGGGTCTTAATGACATAAAATTAAAGGAAAAGCCCGATATATCACGATTTACGGAAAGTAGAGGGTGTCTGATGCAACTCTCGGACTCCCCGCCACTGGTTCCCCGTCTCATAAATTCTGCAGTTTAAAATGGTAA
>CAZQOH010000240.1:0-4178 GCA_964594355.1 uncultured Desulfobacterales bacterium | reverse complement strand
CAATTTAGAGAAGCTTTTCAGGAATCCCAAAAATGGTCACAGAGCGAGCAAATTGGAATTTTTACGAAACCATCAATAATAGTAATTCTACCAAATATAAAAGCCTGATGTCAAATTTTAAATCTTATAAAATCAGCTTATCTTTCCTCTCAGGACTCAATTTTGACCTAAAGTAAAGGCTTGATAAGCACCCAACCATAACATATGATATTACTAATACCTTAAGTGTGCTTTTGTGTTTTTTGTGGCAAAAAATTTTTGCATGTATTGTGTCTCTATTTCGAACGATTGCAGATCGTTTGAATTGAAGATTTAAAATCTAAAATCATCAATCTGCCATCTACAATTAGGTATTTATGAACAGACGGGATACACCACATATTCTTCTTATAAACCCATGGATACACGACTTTGCCGCTTATGATTTTTGGGCCAAGCCCTTGGGACTTTTATCCCTGGCATCAATACTTGATTACCACGGGTTTACTGTTTCATATATAGACTGCCTCGAAAGGTTTCATCCGGAGGCGACACAAACCGATCCTTTTGCAAGGTACGGTAGGGGTCCATATTTAAAAACCCGAATCCCTAAACCAAGAGGTCTGGAAGATGTGCCTCGAACCTTTTCCAGATACGGAATCAAGAAGAAATGGTTCAAAAACGATCTTTTATCCATTTCAAAACCTGATCTCATCCTTATTACTTCACTTATGACTTACTGGTATACAGGTGTTCAGGAAACTATAGAGACTTTAAAAGATATATTTCCGAATATACCGGTTGTCCTGGGTGGGATATACGCCAGCCTCTGCCGGAATCATGCTATAAGGCATTTGAGTGCAGACAGAGTCGCAACAGGGTCTTATGGAGAAAATATTTTCAAGCTCGTTGAAGAATATACCGGCTTTTCAGTTCGATCAAGAATTAATTTTAATGATATGGATGCTTATCCTTATCCGGCATTTGATATGCAAAGAAAAATTGCCTATATACCGCTTCTTACTTCAAAGGGATGTCCTTTTACCTGTGCATACTGTGCATCCCATTTTCTCAATCCAAAAAGAATGGTACGCAATCCAAAGTCGGTTGTAGAGGAGATAGAATACTGGAATGAAAAATTTGATGTAAAGGATTTCGTGTTTTATGATGATGCATTTCTTGTTGATGCGAAAAAGCATGCTATCCCCATACTTGAGGGGATAATAGAAAAAGGTATTGATGTGCGTTTTCATACACCTAATGCAATTCACATTCGTGAGATTTCAAGAGAATCGGCTCCCTTGATGTTCAGGGCAGGTTTCAAAACGCTGCGTCTAGGTCTTGAAACTACCATATTTGATAAAAGAACCGAACTTGATAATAAGGTTTCAAAAGAAGATTTTTTTCAAGTAGTTTCCATTTTAAATGATGCAGGATTTAAAAAGAACCAAGTGGGAGCTTACCTGCTTGTGGGTCTACCTGAACATTCAATACATACTATTGAGAAATCAATCGAAACGGTTAGAAAAAGTGGAATAACACCTGTGCTTGCTTATTATTCCCCAATCCCCCACACGGCTTTATGGAGTAAAGCAGTTAAATCATCTCGTTATGATCTTGCATCGGACCCTTTATTCACTAACAACGCCATAATGCCTTGCCAACATGAGGCCTTTTCATGGAAAATAATTTCACATCTGAAAAATCTGGCGTCGATGTAAAGGGTGGTAAAGTAAATATAAAAAATAAGAAAAGATTTTTAGGTTGAATACGCAAGCTTTGAAATCTGACGTATTGCTTCTTGTTACTGCAATTATTTGGGGGTTTGCCTTCGTGGCATAGCGGGCAAGGCGGGTTTATTTTGCCCTGAAAAACCTGGTCCTTTGGTACAGTTCAGATGCCTATGGCTCTGCCGAAATAAATTGATACAAAATTAGAAGCACGAAATCCGAAATACGAAACAAACTCTAATGACCAAAATTCTAATGTTCAAAATAAATTCACCGTTATGAAATGAATATTTTCTTGATTGTTTTGAGCATTTGAGCATTCGAATTTAAGATTTGTTTCGGATTTCGATATTCGAATTTCGGATTTAACCCGTTCAACAGTAAAACATCCTCTTACAGGGGTAATCCAAAGCCTGGCTCTCTATGCCAGGATATTTACTACCGGGCTCTATGTGGTCATCGTTCCGATTCTGGGCCTATTTTGTCGGCAGTAAAGGATAAACCGAGGACCGATGAATGAACTACTTTGGTTTTAAAATCGGTTGACAGGATCTGACTTTCTAGGTATTTAATATTTTGAGACCTTTGAAAAATGCTCAATTTTGTTCAAGTTCAAAGAAGGCGAAAATTTTAACCACAGGAATACATCGAGTATTTTGAGGATTAAAATTTGAGCCTGACACAGAAATTGGGCAAAAGGGAGCGTTTTGCAAAGGTCTCATTTTAAAGAAAACCATTTCCCTAGTATTGTGTTCATTATTTTCTCAATACAGGTACTTATTCCAAGATCCAATTACTTTCGGAATGCTAAATTGATATAGAAAATAGAGCCTGTGCAATTGTAAGAACGATACCAAAGTAGTTACAATCAGAAATTATTGCCATGAGTACAGATAAAACAATAAACAATGATATTCACATCTTAATTGTTGATGACGATCCTGATATAAGGAATTTATTGCATAAATTTGTTAAGATGGCCGGATACAACATTTCTTTAGTTTCGAGTGCGGAAGAGGCGCTCGACTTGCTAAAAACAAACAATTTTCATGTCGTACTAACTGATATTGTGCTCCCCGGAAAAAGCGGACTGGAGCTTACAGATCTAATAAAGAAAAACTATGATACAGATGTCATTGTAATAACGGGCTCCGGCAAAAAATATTCCTATGAAGATGCAGTTAGCAGAGGTGCCAGCGATATTATTTTTAAACCTATCCGCTTTAAAGAGCTAATGCTCAGGCTGAAAAAGATATTAAAAGAACGACATCTCACACAAGAACGTTACAATTTGATAGAAAAACTAAAAAAACTCGCAATAACAGACGGCCTAACAGATCTCTTTAACTCAAGGCACTTTTATAGCCAGTTAGAAGTTGAAATTGACAGGTCAAACCGTTATAAGCCACCACTTTCACTTCTACTTTTAGATATTGATAAATTCAAAATATACAACGATACTTATGGGCATCTGGAAGGTGATAAGGTGCTTTTCAGATTAGGTCAAATAATTAAATCGTGTCTCAGAAAAATGGATTCTGCGTACAGATATGGCGGAGAGGAATTTACGGTTATCCTACCCGAAACAGGCGGTAAGGAAGCTTTAAATGTTGCCCAGAGAATAAGAACCACCATAGAAGCCGAAAAATTTTCCCCGGAGCCTGAAAAAGCTGGGAGTATAACTATCAGTATAGGTGTTACTGAATTCTGCCCAAAAGAAGAAATAACAGGGTTCATTCAAAGGGCGGACAAAGCAATGTACACGGCAAAACAAAAAGGACGAAATAGAGTTTCCTCCATTTTTATTAAAGAACCTCATCAAGCATAACTGCAATGACATCAAAAGGTTACTAGGGCTGAATAACAACTTTTAGCAATAAATCCCCTCTTTCACCGTTTGGCGTCTCCTTGCCCAGCCCTCTTAATCGCAGAATACCACCTTTTTTCATACCGGAAGGGACCTCAACCCTGAAAAGCCTCTTATGGAAACCCCATGGGATGTTAATTAATTTACGGGTTCCTGCAAAAGCTTCATGTGGCGTAATATTAATAATTCCATAGAGATGAGAGTCATTTCCAGACCCAACCGGACGGACAACCTGTAAGCGGTGGGTCTTTCTTCTTGCGGTCACTTGGCGCACCTTATTGAAAAGACCGGTAACCGGCAGGACAAGAAAGATTTTTAAAAATATTATGCCGAAAATAAATCCGCCTATATGAGCCCACCACGCAATACCGCTGATGTCACCATGACTACCTGCTGCATTCAGAAACTGAAAAAGAAACCAGAACCCAAGGAAAAAAAAGGCCGGAATCTCGATAAAATAAGGTATAATAAATATGGGGATTAACGTTAATATTTTTGAGCTTGGATAAAGGATAAAGTATGCCCCCATCACACCCGCTATTGCACCGCTTGCTCCAATGGTTGGTATATTTGATTGTAGGTTGAAAATAAGATGAGAAAAA
>CAZQOH010000239.1:0-4180 GCA_964594355.1 uncultured Desulfobacterales bacterium | reverse complement strand
TCAGACGCTGCATACATTCTTTGAAACGGAACGTTATTTTGACAAACACTATAGTTAAGTCGTCGCCTCAACCACTCAACTATTTGACGATGTCTGCACTTTGAATCTTTTTCAGTTCTTGCCACATCTCTTCAACCTGTCTTCCGGTTTCTTCAATGGAATTCTCATTATTAATTACAAAATCAGCATAACCTACCTTTTCATCAATAGACAGCTGGGAATTAAGCATATTAGAGGCGTCCGCTCTGCTGATTCCGTCTCTTAATGCAAGGCGTTCCACCTGTAGTTCCCGGGAAATATAAACAACTACGATTTTATCAAATATGAATTGGAGATTTTCTTCAATTAAAAGCGGGATTGATACCTGGATAATCGCACCCGGAGTCTTTTTTGCAATCTCATCTACCTTTTTTAAAAACTCCTCGAAGATTGGAGGGTGTGTGAAGCTTTCCAGCTTTTTTCTTTTTTCCATATCCTGAAAGATAATATTTGAGAGCTTTTTTCGGTCCAGACTTTTATCTTCATGAAGAACCTGTTTCCCAAAATAATCTATGATATTTTCAAGGGCGATTGTCCCCGGTTCAACCACTTGCCTCGCAATTATGTCTAAATCGATAAGGGGTGCTCCCAGTTCTTCCAGAATTTCAGACACGACGGTCTTGCCACTGGCAATACCGCCGGTTACTCCAAGAAGGATACGGTTGTCTTTCCCTTTTATTTCTTGAGCTATTTCATAGATGCTTTTCATACCCTAAACGCCATGCATAATTCCATTTATCCATTCTTCCCGTGTACGCTTGTCTTTGCAACTATACTTCGAATGTAATCTGGTGTGGTTCCGCAACACCCGCCAACAATTTCTATGCCTGATTCTTTTATCTTGCGGATATTATCTGAAAAAAAGTCTTTGTCTTCAGGATAGGTTGTCTCTGAGTCCTTTAAATCCGGAATTCCGGCATTAGGTTGAATAATGATGGGTTCATTAATGATTTGTCGGATTTCTCTTGCAAGATCCAGCATTGCATCACTTCCTATTGAGCAATTTGCGCCGACAGCCACAGCTCCTTCATCAATTAATGATTTCATGCTTTCTTCAACCCTATTTCCCATAAGCGTTAAAAAACCCTTCAGTGTTTTTTCAAAGGTCAAGGTGGCAAAGACCGGTTTTGAAGAAACAGATTGAATGCCTTTAATGGCGGCCAAAGATTCCTGAACATCAAATATTGTCTCAATTATAAACAGGTCAACACCCGCCTTTGAAAGATAGTCGGCCTGTTCAGCAAAGCAATCTATTGCTTTTTCAAAAGCGATAGGTCCGGACGGGTGAAGCAATTCTCCTATTGGTCCAATATCACCGGCAACATATTGTCCTTCACCTGCCACTTCTCTTGCAAGTCGGACACCAATGCGATTCACATCTTCAATACTATCGCCAAGTCCAACTTTTTTTAATTTTATAGGTGAACCGCCAAAGGTGTTTGTAACGACAATATCTGAACCTGCCTCGAAGTATGATTTATGTATGTCTTGAATTATCTCCGGCTTTTCTAAATTCCAAAATTCTGATGCCTTTCCCCCTTCGAGACCTGCTTGAATAAGCATTGTGCCAGTTGCACCATCTAAGATTAATCCTTCAGTTTTTGCTTTTTCAATAACATCCATAGTAGATTTTCCTTCGGTTTACTTGGCAGAAAAAAAGTACCCTTTTCCGACTGTTTAATTTATTACAGAGATAACAGAGCCCACAAAAAACATATTAATCAGCTTGCAGGTAAGACAGCCTCAGAGTCCCAGTCTTTGGGCAGTTTTTGATCTGAATCCTCTCCTAACTTTTCCTTTCTTTCTTTTAATCCGGGTCGAGCAAATTTCATATGGCCTTCTTTCAAGGTGCGGCCGTTAATAACAGCTTCGGAGCGGAGTCTGCGGTCGATAGTCTTTTCCATCTGTTTTCCCAGCCAAAGAACACGATCAACATCATAACCATGTTCAATACCCATTTCGTCAATCTGGACCAGGGTATCTTCCAGTGTGACCAATCCAACATATCTGGGATCTTCATAATAGTATTCTCCGGTTCCCTTGGTTGGACAGTCATCAAGAAAGTTTGCCGGTTGTCCTCCGAGACCACCTAAGGTTGCTTCAAAATTTGTAATCCCTGCCTGAAGCGCGGCCAAAACAGATGCTGAAGCTACACGTTTTGTCTCATGAAAATGGGCGATATGAAATTTTGGATCCGGAATTTCATCCAGAATCATGGAATAGTAGCGGTAAACTTCCGGAGCTGAAGCACTACCGTCATGGTCGGCATGTTCGATGTCATGAGCGCCTATTTCCAAAAATCGCCTGGTGAATTCCACTGCATCTTTTAAATCAGTGGCACCGCCGATGGGGCTTCCCCAGATAGTGCTGACCGTACCGCACATTTTCATGCCCGCGTCATTGCATTTTATTATACTTCGTTCTGCTTCCTTCCAGTAATCAGGAAGTGTCGTTCCGGAGTTTGCAAAATGATGCTCTTCTTCGGTTGAGACCATCATCAAGAGACGATCGGGCCCAATTCCCTTTTCTTTTAACTGAACAGCACGGTCAACAGCCGATTCACGGATAGTTACCGCTGTAAGGCAAATGTCATCATAATTAACGCCCTTTCTTTTGCAGCGCTTTTTAAATCGGTCGCCTCTCAAATGAGCAAGCAGTTCTTCCGCGTCTTTAAACTGCGGCATTAGATATGGATTTCCCAGGTTTGTTACTTCAATGTTGCGACAGCCTGCAAAGATAAGCTCTTCAAGGTAAAAAATCTTTGCCGCCGTTGAGATAAATTTTTCTTCATGCTGAAAGCCGTCACGAATTGTAATGTCACCTATTGTAACTTTCTTAGGCATTCTGGGAAAAATTTTCCAATAATCATATTCTGTCATGAGTTATATTTCTCCTTTCGTATTTATTAATTATTAGACGGGATAACAGGCCCGCCCTGGCGCGACTTATGTAAACATACTTTAGTCGTAGAAATATATCCGAATTGGAGCCGTAGCGTACAGCTTCACAAATCCAGGTCTGGGCCAGGGATAAACAAGATAGTAATTTTAAATCATGTTTGTCCTGTAAATCCTGTCTATAGTGTTTGTCAAAATAACGTTCCGTTTCAAATTGTACCCACGATGAGCTCGGAAGTTCAGACGCTGGTCAATCGGAACATATTTATGACAACCGGTATAATCTATTTTCCTTTATATACAGGTTTCCTTTTTTCACGAAAAGCAGCAAGACCTTCCAAGCGATCTTCCGTAGGTATTGTTATCCAGTATGCGTTTGATTCAATTGCAAGCCCCGTGTGCAGGTCCGTCTCTAAGCCATAATTAATAGCATACTTAGCTTGTTCAATGGCTATTGGTCCCGTTTCACATATCATGGCCGCCATTTTCATAGCTTCAGGGATCAATTCATCCTTTTCACAAATAGCATTTACCAGACCGATCTGCAATGCTTCTTTAGCATTTACCCTGCGGCCTGTAAAAATGAGTTCCTTTGCTTTCCCACGCCCCACAATCCTCGGTAATCTCTGGGTACCGCCTGCCCCGGGAATAATTGCAAGACGGGTTTCCGTAAGACCCATGGAAGCGTTCATAGAAGCAATCCGAATATCAGATGCCAGGGCAAGTTCCGTACCTCCACCGAGTGCTATGCCGTTTACTGCTGCAATTACAGGTTTGTTAAGCTGTTCGATTGAAGTAAAGAGATTTCGTATCGTGAAAATAAATTCTTTAACCTGAATCGGGCTGAGGGTTATGCGCTCTTTTAAATCAGCGCCCGAGCAGAAAGCTTTTTTGCCGGTTCCTGTGATAATAATTACCCTGATTTCAGGTTTAAATTTCACATCTTCAATCTGCTTTTTTAAAACATGAAGAAGATCGAAATTGAAAGAATTCATTACTTCCGGACGATTAAGTGTAAGCAGTATCACACCATCTTGTTCATCTTTTAAAAGGATATTGTCATTCATTGCTACCCCCTGTTATTAGTTAATTGTTATTTGTTAGTCGATATTAATTTAACTTTTTAAAGCGGTCCTATTTTCAAACAGTTAAAATGCTATATTAATGGTAAAATTAAAAAAGATGATAGATTAGTACCTGAATTTTGCACGTAACTCTACGTCATGAACAGTAAGCAGCGATTT
>CAZQOH010000238.1:0-4191 GCA_964594355.1 uncultured Desulfobacterales bacterium | reverse complement strand
AGAAACTCACCGAAGATCAGGAGCTTTACCTTAAAAAAGTATTGACTCAGCTTGAAGAGGGGGGATTGCCTAAACAGACAGCAAAAACCACTTTAAAGGCATTGAATTCACTTAAAGACGGTCTTGTTAATCCATTTAAGGTGTTGGCAGTGCTACAGACTCATATTCCAGAACGGCTACTGCAAAGCCATTACGCTGAACAAAACCCTGTAGTTTTCGGGAAACGTGAAGTTATACTCTCATTATACTTGACGTATGAATAAATATGAATAAACAGCAAGCACGACAAATTATTAAAGATACTTTTGAAAATCCTTTTGATAAACAAAGGTTCACAAAATTCTTACTGGACTTTTTAAATCATTTCGAGGAAGACACCTTTCTACATAGAGGCTACAATATACCTGATTCATATAATGAATATATTAGCTCCTGGCAACGATTAGGAATATATAGCGACGGAGAAAGCCGTATAGACCTATTAATTGTAAATTTGAAAATAGAAACTTCTCTTGAACAGGCTCGATCCAGACAGAGAAATTTTATTGCCGGATACTTACAAGGTAAATATGGTCGCTCCAGCGAAAAAGAAGCGGCGCTTGTAGCTTACGTGTCCCCGGACAAAAAAGACTGGCGCTTTTCGTTGGTCAAGATGGATTATAAGTTTGAAAAGACCAAGACAGGCAAAGTGCGGGTGAAAGAAGAATTAACCCCTGCCCGGCGCTGGTCATTTCTTGTTGGTGAAAATGAAGGAAGCCACACAGCCCAAAGCAGATTAGTCGATATTCTGGCTAATGATGAACAAGCCCCGACTCTGATTAAGATCGAAAATGCCTTTGATATTGAAACCGTCACCAAAGAATTTTTCCTTAAATACCGTGAACTTTTCATGCGCACCAAAGAAGAATTGGACAGAGTTGTCAATAATGATCCGAAAATCAAGGCTGACTTTGATGACAAGGGCGTTGATACGGTCAATTTTACCAAGAAATTGCTGGGTCAGATTGTGTTTCTTTATTTTCTACAGAAAAAAGGTTGGTTTGGCGTTGCACGTGGTTATGACTGGGGCGCCGGATCAAAACAGTTTTTACGGGAACTGTTCCAGAAAAAGCACACCAATTACAATAATTTCTTTAATGATATTCTGGAACCTCTTTTCTATGAGGCATTACGTCGAGACCGTAGCGATGATGATGGCTATTATAAGCTTTTCGATTGCAAAATTCCATTTTTAAACGGTGGACTTTTTGACCCGATTGGTGAGAATGGCGGCTACGACTGGGTAAGTACAGAGATACTGCTGCCCGATGATTTATTTTCAAATAAAAATAAAACCAAGGAGGGTGACACCGGGAACGGTATCCTGGACATTTTCGATCGCTATAATTTTACGGTAAGGGAAGATGAACCGCTGGAAAAGGAAGTAGCTATCGACCCGGAACTGCTGGGTAAAGCCTACGAGAAATTCAATGCCATTCGACCCGATAATTATGTTGAATTCAAAAAAGCGCTAAAAAGTGGTAGAAAAGGCGAGGAAAATAAATTCAATAAAAAATTTGGTGTCTACTATACTCCCCGTGAAATTGTCCACTATATGTGTCAGCAAAGTCTTATTAATTATCTGTACACCCAAATAAATAATAGCGCTATCTCCTACCAAAATATTGGTGACAGTCAAACCGATATGTTGGGTGATAAAGCAAAAAAAGACCAATTGAATCTCACTGTTGAACATCGACCAACACCCAAAATAAGCAAGGCGGATATCGAAACCTTGATCCACACTGGCGAACATATTAGTGAAAACGAGGCATGGGTAACAGCTACAGGCAAAGAAACAAAAACCTATTCCTACAAAATGCCTGAAAGCATTCGCAATCATGCACCGCTGATTGATGCTAAACTGGCAGAAATAACAGTTTGTGACCCTGCGGTGGGCTCTGGTGCCTTCCCGGTAGGAATGATGAATGTGATAGTCAAGATCAGAAATGCGCTGTCAAAGTATATCCAGGATAAAACCCGCACGATTTATGAATTTAAACGCCGTTGCATAGAACATTCCTTATACGGTGTGGATATTGACCCGGGTGCGGTGGAGATCGCTAAGCTGCGTTTGTGGCTTTCTTTGGTGGTGGATGAAGAGGATATTAAAAATATTAAACCCCTGCCAAATCTGGATTATAAAATTGTTCGTGGTAATTCTTTGATTGGTTTTCCTGAAGATTGGGAATCACCAATAGCAAAAGAAATTGAAAAATTAAAAGATGATTATTTCAATGAGACTAATCCGGCAAAAAAAATTGACCTAAAAAATACAATTGATGAAAAATTGAATAAGAGATACAAAAATTCAGTAAGAACTTTTGGCCATAAGATTGATTTTGATTTCCGAATGGTTTTTTCAGAAGTATTTCATGAAAAAACCAGCCCTGAGCGCAGTCGCAGGGGCGGGTTTGATGTTTTAATTGCAAACCCACCCTACGTCTATAATAGAAATCTTCCTTTAAAAGAACGAACCATTCTGCAAAATAAATTTAAAAGTGCAGATGACCTATATATTTATTTCATCTATCAGAGTATTCGACAGTTAAAGACTTCTGGTACTTTAAGTTTCATAACACCAAATACATACTTTTCTTTATCGACACGTTCTGAGTTTAGAAACTTTATATTAAAATTTAATAATTTACTATTTACATATTCTGGTTTCTGTTTTTCAGATGCCTATGTTGAAACAATGATCCTATTTTTGACTAATGAAAAAACAAAAAGCGGTAATCTTATGGGTTTTATACCAAAGCCCAATGACTATAAATCTTACGATGTACTATTTGCAAATAACAGAGTATTCCAAGATAATAGTTATTTCCGCTTTTTTTGGCCTACAAAGATCAATTTGGAAATTAATAGACGAATTAATCATCCCTTGTATAAGCAATCATTACGATTCCATGATGCATTAAATGGTAGAGTAAAGAATGTACAAGAAAGGGCTGATTATATTAATAATTTGAAAATGGGTGACTTAACTCTTTTAGGAATCATTTCTAATGGAGAACAAGGGCTTGTAACAGGGAATAATAGTAAATACATTGGTAGAATATCGCGGTCGAGAGTCCTTGATGACAAGATTGAAAGAAACTTCCTTGACAAGCTAAATGAAAATAGTAACGCTGCCGTTGAATATAAGGATTTTGTCAATAATCGAGTCCATTATTACAATCTTGCAGAGCGAATAAAACAAAAAACTAAAAAACCTGACTATTTTGGGAAATTCTTTCTATATAAGATAATATCATCTCGAATGATAAAGAGCTTCTCAGATTTAACTGATAGAGAAAAACGTGTAGGTGGGGCAGTGGACCTCTGGGTTTTCTATAATAGGGGAAACCCAGAAGGGTTTAAATGGTTTGTTCCTTATACTGGCAGTATTAATTGGAGTCAGAAATTCGTAAAAGAACTGAAAGAAGGAAAGAAAACTAACTCTAGATGGCAAGGAGAAGTTTATTTTGATAAAACAGGGTTTGCCTGGGTCGATTATTTCACAAATAAACTAAAAGCATTTTTTGTGGAAGAGGGAATCTACTCTAAAAATGTTGTTAAATTGCATTCCATTTCTAGTCTAATAAGCAATAAATATATTACTGCCATTTTGAATTCAAAGTTTGCTAGTTATTATGTCAAACAATTCATCACATCCACTCATACGCTACAAATTAACGATGGGAGATTAATTCCTATAAAGGTACCTGACGTAGACTATCAAAGTAATATAGAAAGTATTGTTGATAAAATATTAAACATAATTAAAGACGATAATTACCTGCATAACATGACAAAACAGGCAAAAGTAAAAGCTCTAGAAGCCAAAATCGACCAGCTTGTTTATAAGCTTTACGACCTCACACCAGAGGAAATAAAAATTGTAGAAGGCGATAAATCCAAATGACAGAAACACATAAATTCGGAGGTAACTGGACAGAAGAAAAACTCAGACGGGTAGAAAAATACCTGAAGGCTTATGCTACTATTATGAATAAGCAAAACTTTAGGTTTGCTTATATTGATGCTTTTGCCGGTACCGGATACAGAGAAGAAAAAAAGAATAAAATTGATGACCAAATATTTCTGTTCTTACAAAACGATATAAAAGAGATTGAAACATATTCAAAAGGCTCTGCTCGTATTGCT
>CAZQOH010000237.1:0-4193 GCA_964594355.1 uncultured Desulfobacterales bacterium | reverse complement strand
TTGCCCAATACTGATAAATCTTTATTGCTTATTTTTGCTATATTCACTTTTTAAAATAAAGGTAACAGGAAAATATCAAAGGGGTTTGAAAGGAGGAATATATGAGATGGATGAAACTTTCGGTACTTTTTGTTGGGCTTTTTTTGACAGTAGAGGTTTACGGAGCATCTTTAGAACATAACGATTTAATTTCTCTAGTTTCGTCACTTAAAACTATTGGTCCTCTGGAACTTTGTGGCGAAGCAGTTCCTTCGGAAATTCAAGAAGTTCGGGAACGATTGGAAAAAGAGCTTCTGTTATCCCTTTGGTATCGCCCCCAGGTGATTCTATGGCTGAAACGTTCCCAACGCTATCTGCCCACTATTGAAGTAATGTTAAAAAAGAGTATGATACCGGATGATCTTAAATATGTGGCAATCGCAGAAAGCGCTCTTAGACCTCATGTAAGCTCTTCAAAGGGGGCGATGGGATTCTGGCAATTTATGGCTGATACCGGCCGAAATTACGAGCTGAATATTAATGGACGTATTGATGAACGAAGGAATCTCTTTGCCTCAACTCAAGCTGCAATTAGCTATTTTAAAGACTTATATGATGTATTTGGATCATGGACACTCGCTATTGCCGGCTATAATATGGGGCAAGAATGGCTTATTGCCGAAATCATGGAACAGGAAACAAATGATTATTATCACCTTTATCTACCCCTTGAAACACAGAGATTCATATTTCGTATTCTGTCGATAAAACTAATTTTTTCT
This sequence comes from uncultured Desulfobacterales bacterium, assembly GCA_964594355.1. Lineage (GTDB taxonomy): Bacteria > Desulfobacterota > Desulfobacteria > Desulfobacterales > JAUVVS01 > JAUVVS01. The sequence continues at coordinate 3,432 of CAZQOH010000237.1, read as the reverse complement.
GATCCTGAAAAATTCGGTTTTAAACTTAATGATGATGACTACTACCCTCCACCGGCATTCGACCGTATTAAAGTCGATTGCCCACAGGAAATCCCAATCCGAATTATCGCCCAGGCGGTAAAGACTAGCTTTAGGGTGATTAAGAATCTCAATCCTGAAATCCGGGGTCACTTCCTCGCTGAGGGAAACCACGACATTCTTGTTCCCAAAGGAGCCGCATTGAATTTTCAGACCCGATATAAACGAATTGTAAAGAAATATTTAAAGGATCAAAAGAAAATAATCTATATAGTAAAAAAGGGAGATAGTCTTACTACAATAGCTAAACACTTTGGTATTCCAATTCAATCCCTCATTATCTGGAACTATCTTAACTCAAACAGTCCTATCCACCCGGGAGATAAATTTGTTATATATCGGGAAAACATAAAATTTAATAAAGCTAATACCTTTAGAAAAGATGATACATCTCAAACCGAATTTTCCGGGGAATAACGGTCAATCCGATTTAAACCTTAAGGGAGGAAACAGTCTTTGTCCGAGATGATAGTGAATGCTCACGCTCAAAAAAGCATCCAAGACAGTCTGTGATGACAACTTTTAGTTTCTCATGAAGAACAGAGTAAGAATAGAAACGTTGGGCCAATTCATAGTTACTTGTTGCCATATTCTCACGATACACCGGATCATTTAACACTTTTCTTGTTAGGCGAATTGCCTTATCAGATACATACCCTCTAATTTCTATAACAGAAAATCCTTTTGGTTTGATATCCATTTCGTAAATTGAATAGGTGTTTACAACGATCGGTTTACGGAAATATATGGCTTCCAGAAAAGCATTGCCAAAACCCTCTATGTTGGATGGATAGGTAACAAGGTCTGCATGTGGATAAATATCTTCCAGGGTATAAACCTTTCTTCCATTTTTCAAGAACCCTCTTTGTTCATTAATAATATTTGAAACAAAAATGGTTTCAACATCCATTATCTTTGAATATTTTCTTATTCTCCTCTCATAGTCATGGCCTTCATCCCCGGAGGCATGTGAAATAACAAGCTTGGCTTTCATTTCAAGCCTCTTTACAAGTTCTATTGCATGCTCAATCCCTTTTCGTTTAACTACTCTTGTGGGTTGTAAAATTAAAAGTTCATCATCTTCTATTCCAAGGGATTTTCGAACATCTGATGCGTAATCATCCACAGGAGGAGGTGGATTTTCAAAGTCCATTACATTGGGAATTATATCCGCTGAAATGCCTGTTCTAAGACTTAACTGGTTATCAGCAGAAGAGTTGATTACCACATGCCGGATTGAAGGCAAATGGGGCGGGAAGGCCATGTTAAGGTATTCCCAGACGGTGTTTGTCATAAAATGCTGTCGTTCCCAGAAGAAATCATGATGATGAGCGATTGCGGGCATTCCGGTTTCAGATATTACCTCTGTTAATGCAATGCCAAGAGGAATATTAAGCGGTATTGTCAGGGCATTTTCAGGTATTAAAAGATCAAGATTGAATTTTTTTATAAATTTGTAAAGATGGTCCTTTAACAACTCCTTAAATACATAAATCTTTTGCGTTGTAGAGCGTTTTCGCTCTCTGACTCCAAAGCACTTACGATAAATTTTTTTAATTTCAGGATGCTGAAAATGAGCTTCTTTAACAAGAAATGAGCGTTCAGGTGGACTGTCGAGTTCACCGGCAAAAAAAAAGCAGTTGAATCCCTCCTTTTCAAAAACATCAGTCCATTTGTTTGCTTCCAGCGAAACACCATCAGTTCCCATTAGGCGGGTTGCAACAAAGCCAACATTGTGTTTTTTTCCGCAATATATACAGTAACCCATTTTTTACTCCTTCTCAAATTTTGAAGTCGCTCGTTTCCAGGTTTTATATTCTTTTTAATGTACAAAAAGCAACTTTAATCTACTGATTTTTTTAAACAATCGATTTCTTTCCGGCAATATGCATTCCCGAATTATTGTTAAATAGATCCCATTTATTTTAGGAAACGGTTATGCGAACACGTTTTGAATGTTATTAAAATTTAGAATTTCTGATCATGGATATAATTTATTGATTCAAAATTTATTATAGTGTATCAAAAAAACACGAATTTAAATTGTTCTACTAACAAGAATTTGTTTATCGTTTAATACTAGAGAATACCGGTATGCGGGTAAAATTTAGCCATTTCATTACATCAGAACCATTCATAAATTTCCTTTATAGATTTATCATGGTTTATTCCCGGACATTTCGTCTAAGGATTGAAAATGAGAAAGAATGGGTTGAATATCTTAAAAATGGTGGAACGGTGTTGCTTTGCACCTGGCATCAGCAATTTTTTTCTGGTATTCGCTATTTTCATAACTATAATATTTATAAGCCTAGTATAATGATTAGCGAAAGCAGGGATGGCGAAATAGTGGCTGGTCTTGCCAATCGTTCCGGTTGGTATCCGGTTCGTGGCTCTTCTTCAAGGAGTGGCAGGAATGCTTTAAAAAGTATGATTGCCAAATTAAAAGAAACAAGACTTGCTTGCCATATTGTTGATGGACCGAAAGGGCCTTTTGGTAAAGTTAAGGCTGGTGTAATTCGCTTAGCACATGTCACCGATGCCGTTATCGTTCCATTTAATATTTCTGCAGAAAATGCGTGGAAATTCAGGAGCTGGGATAAATTTATTCTTCCAAAACCTTTTTCCAAAGTATCGATTCGTTTTGATAAAATGATTAAATTTTATAAAGTAAAAGAAGAAAAAAGCTTTGAAGAACAAAGAAATCAACTTGAAAAAATTATGCTTCCTGCATTAATATTTTGACAGACTTATACTCCGAGAGACTTAATCCTCAACATCAGCTCTTCGGGTAACACCTATGCGCCTATTTTTACTGCTACGCTTTTCAGTACCGTTGTAATCATCGTTGTCAAACATTCTGCGGTCCTTCCAGAGGCGTCTATTTATCCCCTTCCGCCTTTCTGAATTACTGTATTCAGAGCCGTCGTTGACCTCTTTGTCTTCGTTGTTAAGCTGATCCTTACCATTTGAAAGATCGTTATCGGAATTAATCATTTTGTGAAGGTCTCCAAAAAAATCTGGATAATAATATCTTACATTCAATGACAACAAGAATTGCACCAATGCCTTCGCCACTTGGCCGTGCAACCTTACTTGTAATTTTAAGCATTTACAGATTCAGTTGTCAAGCCGTTTTTTAAATGCAAAAAGAGCGGAGTTATCAACTAATACCTTTTTCATGAAGAAATTGGATACTTTGAGAAACTTCCGAGTCCGGAGTAAGATTTCGCCATCGTTTGATTTCTTTGATTCCCAAGAGGTGGAAAAGGTAAGCATATACATCTATCCTGATGTAATTTGAGACCTTTGCAAAACGCCCCCTTTTGCCCAATTTCTGCGTTAGGCTCAACA
>CAZQOH010000236.1:0-4198 GCA_964594355.1 uncultured Desulfobacterales bacterium | reverse complement strand
AATTTTCGCCTGCCTTGAACTTGAACAAAATTGAGCATTTTTCAAAGGTCTCACTGTATCAAAAAAAAGTTCCAAAACCCCGCCCGTGTCCTGCCAGGTTCGACTCTTTCGCCCATAACCGCGCTATGCCCGCAAAATGAGTATTTATTGAAACTGTAAAACTGAAGGGCGTCCCCCAAAACCTTGTCGTTGCTGTCGAATGCATGTTCACCTGGGTTATGTTGCGTTTTCATAAACCGCCTTCAATGCCTCAATAGGAAACACATAATCTAACGCACCCATAGGCATGTAATTCAATTTCTTTATGATACTTGGCACTGCATAACTATGCACTCCACCTTCAGATTGAATGTGATACTTATAGTGAAACGCCAAATCATTCATAGAACCTAATACACTTTTACTATTAGTATTTGCATATTGAATTGATTCGTACTCTGACATTATTTTAGTTTTCGCCCTTTCAGGGACACCTTCGGTAGAAAGAACACACTCCAGAGTAACTTTAAATATATTTGATAGCCCTCTTATTTGTGCCCTCGAAATGTCGGGAACAATAAAGTTAAAAAGTGTTTTGTCATTAACAAATAAAAGACATTTCTTTCCATCAATGTAAATCAAATTTGCATGCCATGAGCCAAGATATGATTCACTTGGTTCATTCTCTGATACATCGCTCTTCTTTAGCCCCATTTCTTTTTGGAGTTTTTTTGTGCATCTTATTAATTGCATGATTTATTTAGCAACATAACCCCTAAACCGCGCAGTTAGCGCATTTTGAACTGACTATTGTAATGGCGAAATCGTAACGAAAAGCGCCCGCGCTTCTTGCTGTCCGGTTGAATGATGGGTTAGATTTTATTGTTTTTTTGCGACCTTTTATTAACTTTTTGGCCTAGCATCCATTGCCATAACATTATATACAGATGGGAGTGTGGTTAATTTATTTGAAGAATCTAATTCATTGAACTTCTTCTTGGTCTCTTTTTCCCACTTTTGGATATCACATACCATCCAATTGATCACATCTCCAATGTCGACTGTTTTAAATACATTCAACCATTCTTGGTTGTCCACTGGCAAAACAATTTCAGGTAGGACCGAAAAAAGGATCTTACTCGCTCCAACAAGGCCGTAGGACGTTTTGCCCATAGTAAACGGTAAAAGTCTTTTTGAAATTAACCATATTTCTGATATTAATTTTTCCCGTTTAGTTTGATTCAATTGCAAAAGGAACCTACCCCTCGGGTACCCGCTTTTAACTACTGGTTTTCTTATTTCTATTAAATTTTTTCCAATTTCCTCCCAGCAGTTAACTAATATCTTTTTGCCAATCACATTGCCATTTTTGGCTATTTTTACACCTTTGAAAGGCCCATTTCGGGTCATTTTGAAATTCGATAATATACGAGCAGCACATTTTATAAACACCTCTCCATTTTTATCTAATGTCTCTGAATCTTCGATTATCTTTTGTACTGTATTATTATAGCTTTCCCCAAATTTTTTAATTTTCTTATTTATTTTATCAGGAGTTATCGCAATCCCTTTTGTGTCAAATAGTATGTTAGTATCCAATTACCCCTCCATTCGTGAAATATGGTATCTTAAAATCTAAGGAACATTCAACGACCAACTATATCAAAAGAAAGGACGCTTGTGTTTCCCGATCAGAGTGAAAGCGATGGTTATGTGCGCTCTTTATTTTCCATTGATCGATTCCATGATTTGCTTAAAACTCTCGACACTTGCTTCAAGGTTTTCGATGATCTCTTCAGCAAGCACATCCGGATCGGGGAGGTTGTCCAGATCTGCCAGGCTTTCGTCTCTGATCCAGAAGATGTCCAGACTCATTTTGTCACGGGCGATGATGTCTTCATAGATAAATTTGTGCCATCTGCCGTCGGGATTGTCTTCTGACCAGGTTTCCTTCCGTTTGTGCCTGTTTTCAGGCTTGTAGCAAGTTATGAAATCCTTCAGATTGTTATAGGTCATCTGGTTTTTCTTTTTCGTAAAATGGATATTGGTCCTGAAGTCATAAAACCAGACCTCTTTTGTCCAGGGGTATTTGCTGGCAGGTTTGTTTTCGAAAAAAATCACGTTTGCCTTGACCCCCTGGGCATAAAATATGCCGGTGGGCAGCCTCAGGATGGTGTGCAGATCGGTATTTTGAAGGAGTTTGCGTCGAACCGTTTCACCGGCTCCGCCTTCAAACAGCACATTGTCCGGAACGACCACGGCCGCCTGGCCGGTGGTTTTGAGCATGGTGCGGACGTGCTGGACAAAATTGAGCTGCTTGTTCGAGGTGGTGGCCCAGAAGTCCTGCCGGTTGTATCTCAGATCTTCCTTTTCCTGTTTCCCTTCGCTATTGGTGATCGTGATGCTGCTTTTTTTCCCGAATGGTGGATTGGTCAGGACATAGTCGTACCGGTCACCGGTATCGGCAATCAGGGAATCATTGGGTGAAATGGTGGATTCGCCGGTAATCTCTCCGATATTATGCAGAAACATGTTCATCAATGCCAGGCGGCGGGCATTGGCCACGATCTCGTTTCCGAAAAAGGTTTGATTCTTCAAAAAGATTTTCTGGCCCTTGTCCAGGTTGTAATTGTTGATCAAAAAGTCATATGTCGCCAGGAAAAAACCACCTGTGCCGCAGGCAGGGTCGGCTATGGTTTTGTCAGGTTCGGGTCGCACACATTTCACCATGGCCCTGATCAACGACCTTGGGGTAAAATACTGTCCGGCGCCGCTTTTGACGTCTTCGGCATTTTTTTCAAGCAGGCCCTCGTAGATATCCCCCTTGACGTCCGCTCCCATCATGACCCAGTTTTCCGCATCGATCATGTGAATGATCTTATAAAGCTTGGCCGGGTCCTGGATCTGGTTCTGGGATTTAACAAAAATCTGGCCGATCATGCCTTTCTGCCGGCCTAAGGCCCTGAGGAGTTTAATGTAATGGGATTCGAGTTCCGCCCCTTTTCCGGTTTTCAAACTATCCCAATTGTATTCAGCCGGGATGCCGACGTCCTTTTTGTAAATCTTGCTGTATTCATCAGCCATCTTGAGAAACAGCAGGTAGGTGAGCTGCTCCAGATAATCGCCGTAACTTACGCCGTCATCCCGCAGGGTGTGGCAGAAACTCCAGACTTTTGAAACGATGCTTGCGGTGTTGTTCATTTTATTTTTTCTTCGTTTTCTTTGATCGCGGTTTTCTCCGGCCGGCTGCAAGGGCTTTTTCCGCCTTGATTTTTTTGAGCAATTTTTCCGCCGAGTTTTCACCGGTAATCAACTCCGGGTGCTTTTCTCGCCAGTCTCTTGTCAGTTCCCCCGAAAAAGCCTTCTTCAGGATGCTCTGCCGCAGGGCTTCCGCCTTTTTAAGGCTGTCTTCGATGGTTTGTTCAATTTTGTCGCAGACGGACAGGCGGGAATCGATTTCGGAGACGATAGCTTGTTGTTCGGGGAGGGAGCAGAGTGGAAAAACAAAATTTTCAATAGATGCAATACCTATATTGGCTTGTGTAGTTTGAACTGTATACTTTTCAATTTCTTTTTTAATGACCGGAGATAATGAATAGTAGTAAACAAATTTACCATCCATTAAAGAGGGGATATTCTTGATAATTGCACATGAATAAGAAACTAAAAATTCTTTATTGAAATTTATTAATATATTTCGGCCAATTGTTCCGTATCTGGGAAATATTATATCGCCTCTCTCCGGTTTTATTTTTAAGGATAATCTTTTAAAATCTTCCTTTGAAATTGTTTTGGCGTTAGCGAAATCAATAGTTCCATCTTTTTTTAAGTTACCTGTCGATAGATACGGTAAGCCGCCAGTGAAGTCCTTAGGCATTTTATGGTCGATATCACCAACTTTATATGTGACATTACAGAGTGTTGCCCATCGCCAGGAAGTTGGTAATTCACCATAAATTACAGTTTCTTCAGAAGTTAATTTTGAAAGAGTTTTTGGCCTGGAAATTCGCGTTGGTTTCTTTCCCTTTTCCCCATTCGCTTTCCATTCCGTAACTGCCTGTTTCCATTTTACTATCTGCTGTTGATAATGCTTTTCCCGCTCTTTCCTGATGCGCTCCAGGAGCTTTTTCGCCGGTTCCGGTGGGTTTCCCACCTGCCTCTTGAGGGTGCGCCATTCTTTGGTCAGCTTGCCTTCAAAGGCATATTTCAGCACGGCCTG
>CAZQOH010000235.1:0-4224 GCA_964594355.1 uncultured Desulfobacterales bacterium | reverse complement strand
ATAGAATATATACCATAAATCTAGTGTTTGCAATAATCAAGGATTAGTAATAAAATGACCATAAAAAATGACTGGTAATCAAGAATAAATCGTCAGATTGAATTTTATATCCGTGAACGGTTACATCCTGTCTAATTTAACTCCTTTATTTCAACTGAAATTGGATGGGAACCTTGACCCACATTTCCACCTTTTCATCCCCTCTCATTCCCGGTTCAAATGACCAATTTTTTACAGAGGCTAAAGCAGTCCTGTCCAGAATCGGATGTCCACTAGATTTAAATATCTTTAAGTCACCGACTTTTCCATTTTTATCAACCAGAACTTCAAGAATTGTTGTTCCCTGATAACCTCTTCTCCTGGCCGTTCCGGGATATTTGGGGGGTGGATTTTCTTGATAACGCGGTATTGCTTCCTGTATGACCGGTTTCAAAGATGTTGCAGTCTCTTTATCAACTATACTTGCAATCTCATCGTGCAGAATATCTTCAGTTGATTCAAAAACAGGAACATCGTATTTCTTTTCTGTTTCAGGTGGTACGGGCTCAGATGAAGGTTTCGGTTCAAAAAGAGGCTTGTGATCAGGAATTATTTTTGGTGGTTTATTTTCTGAAGAAGGGTCAGGGAGTTTAACAATATTCTTTTGTTTGATAATCTTTTTTTGTGGTTTTGGTTTAACAACGTGTTTTCTTTTCTTCTTTTTTTCCTTTTTTACTACCGGCGTAGGTTTTTTGTTTGGTGAAACCTGTTTTTTTATGATTGGCTTAGGTTTTGGCTTTTTGGGTTGCCGGTAAGCCAATGTCATGGTTATGACATTGGCTTTCATCCTTATAGGAAATTTATTCTTTAACTCTTTGAACTCCACCCCTAAAAGGAGACCGTGTGTTCCCAGAGCAAATAATAAAGCAAATAAAAGCCTTTTCACTTCTGTTGTTCCACCTCTGCCTGTAAGGAAATTCGACTGATACCCGAATTCCTGATTTGGTCAAGGATGTGAAAGAGTTTCTGGTATGCTAAACTACGATCAGCAAAGAGCAAAACACCAGGCTCCTTTTCACCTTTTGCTTTCATTTGTAAAGCCTTTGTCAATTTCTTCGGTGCAATTTTTTCTTTGTCTATAAAAATTGTTCCGTCTGCTTTAACTGTTACTGATAAAACAAGACTTTTATCGATTTTGACGGATGATGATGTAGGGAGTTGAATCGGCAATCCGCGATGCACAGCCATGGAGAGCATTGCGTAGATGAAAAACACCAGAAGCAAAAAGACAATGTCAATCAAAGGAAGCATTTCAATACGTGTCTTTCTATTTGTGTTAAGATGGATTTTCATTCCGAGTCTCCTTTTGGGAGGGGAGAATCCTGAATAAGCTTTTCGTAAACAATCTCCAGACTTGTTGCATATTTTTCTATGGCAAGCGCTGAATTTTCAACCCGCGAATTGAAGTAATTGTATGGGAAGACCGAAAGAATTGCAATCCCGAGCCCTGTTGCCGTTGTGATCAAGGCTTGAGCTATTCCCGCAGTAACGGCCTGAGGGTTTTCGATGCCGGTTGTGCCCAGAATTTCAAAGGATATGATGATCCCGATTACCGTACCGAAAATTCCCAAAAGGGGTGCAACGGTGATCATTGTATCCAGCACGCTCATAAAGCCTCGCATCCGTTTGATTTCATCTGCCGCAGTCGATTCCATGGCTTTTATCATTGAAAATTCACGATGGAGAATGCCGCTTACAAGGATCCTGATAATATAGTCTTTCGGTCCTGTAACTTTCTCTTTCACAGAATCCCAATCCCCTGAGCGGCATAGTTCAAGAACTTCGTTTACAAGCGGCTGATCACGGTTCATATCTATCCTGGCCCAGAATAATAGACGCTCAATGACAACAGTCAGGGCGATAATCGAACAGGCCAGAAGCGGGTACATGACCGGTCCGCCTTTCATAAAGATATCGAGCATAATTTTACCCCTTTTCTTTATAATATAGATATCGTTAAATCGTTAAATATTTAAGTCGTTAATTGGTTGTAAATAACAGCTCAAAATTTAATCATCTTTCAAGATTTATGGTTTCACAAAAAGTATAATTTGCTCGCTCTGTGACCATAACTCTGCAAGTAAGTGCCGGGATGGTTTCGGTTCATAAATTTATTGAACTTTCTAAAAATTAGCAGATAATCCAAGAAGAAAGTTAATCTTTGAAGATGGATAAAATGCTTCCTCTACGGGGAAACCACCAATGGCCCCATATTCCGAGTATTCTTCATTTGTTATATTGTTGATATTTAAAAATGATGATAAATACTTCCAATTATGCATTAATTTGGTGTTAACCACTATATAGTCTTCCTGGTTGCTATAATCGTTTGAAAAATCACTTATAAAGGGACGTTCACCGATATAGATTCCATTAATACCAAGCGTAAACCCCCTTTTAAGTGAGAATAAAGTTTCCAAAGTTATCTTTTGTTGAGGAACACCAGGCCAATCTTTTCCTTCATATTGGCCGTCAATTACAGTTGCATCTGTAAATGTGTAACTCCCACCGAAAGTAACGCTTTCATAGATTTTTTTAAGAGAAACCTCCATACCGTCTCGACGGGTCTTTCCATCTAGATTCCCATTTGTAAAAGTATTCGGATCGTAATATATTTCATCTTCAGTATCAATTCTAAAGAAATTTATACCGGCACGCAGGTTCTCGGTGAAATAGTGTCGAACCCCTGCTTTATAATCATCTGATGTTTGAGGAACCAGCCCTGGGTCAATAGTATTTGTAAAAAAATTGAAAAGCTCATCAAGAGCAGGGTATCTGAAACTTCGGGAGAAACTGAAATATACATGTGACTTTTCAAAGAAGTTATAGTTAATTCCTCCAGTGTACAGGTCTATATCCATTGTCGAATGATCCGGTGTGGAAGGGTCAAAATTGAACTCCGCCCGATCGTGTCGATACCCGGCAGAGAGAGCAAGATTATCCAAAAGTTTAAATTCGTCATGGAAATAATATCCATAACTCTTCTTCTCCAAATCAAATTCACCTTCTGACGGGAAGCCAAAAAATACAGATTTATTTTTAATGTTTTCTTTGGAGTTCATATAGTCATAACCAAAGGTTAAGCTATTATTAAATCCCATCAACTTTTCTTTAAAAAGTATCTGGGGTGAGAATAAAACTGTGTCAATTTCCGTGTCACCTTCGAAGGTCCCGCCGGAAAAGGACGCAAATGAAGAAAAGTTTCTTTTTCGAAAAGAAAAATCTATTTTACAAAGGCTGTCATTCAAGAAAAATATCTCCGGTCCACCGGCAAAATAGTAATCCTCGGTATCGGCAAAATCATCCGGTGTTAATGAGTCGGTTCTTGATACGCCTCCTGCAAAATCGCTCTTTTTAATCGGGCCGGGGAGGCCGGTGCTGTCCTGGTGATATCCGCTGCTTAGATTAAATTTCACAAAATCACCTAGATAATAACCCAACTTCGCACCCAGATCCTTGGCTTCCGTATCGCTGTTATCCCTATAACCGTCAGAATTTAAATAGTTGCCTGATAATGCATAAGAGAGGTTGTTTTTAGATCCACTCGCATAAGCACTCCCTTTAAATGTTCCATAACTTCCTCCGTTCACCTCGCCACCTTTTTTGAACACATCTCCTTCCTTTGTAATAATGTTAATAACGCCTCCTGCTGCATTATCTCCATAAAGGATGCTTCCTCTTCCGCCTCTGATGATTTCAATTCTCTTTACTCTGTCAAGTGGGATCAGTGTCCAATCCGTGCCGCTTAAATCAGGCTGATTGATTCGCCTTCCATCAACTAAAACCAGAGTATTTAATGGTGCGGTTTCTCCGAATCCAAGTATATCAACGCTGTAACTTCGACGATTTCCTGAGATGTCATTGATGTGTATACCCACCTGTGTCCTTAATAGGTCCGGGATATTATGAGCTGTAGAATTTTCAATGTCATTTTCATCAATAACTGATATATTGGCAGGCACAGAAGATATTTGCTCCTCATATCTTGTGGCAGTTACAACGACTTCTTCCATTGAAATTTGTGTGCCCTCTTCCGCCATACACCATCCCTGTAAAAGAAAAATAGAAACAATTACATGTAAAACTAATAACTTTTTCATTTCTGTCCCTCCTACCTTAAATTTAAGATATTATACCGGTTGTCATAAATATGTTTCGATTGACCAGCGTCTGAACTTCCGAGCT
>CAZQOH010000234.1:0-4249 GCA_964594355.1 uncultured Desulfobacterales bacterium | reverse complement strand
GGTGTCTATAGGAAAATGGCCTAAATGTCGCTGCGTTTATAGGGATACAAAACTTTTTTTGAGACCTTTGCACAACCCCCGCAAAATCCCTTCAAAATCGCCTTGAAAGTAAATTTTGATCTGAAGTTGCGCTTCAATAAGTTTAATAATCAGCTAAAAAACCACCAAAAAAAGAGTTTAATTCATTGATATTACTTGCTAATTGGATCTTTTTATGCTATGTTATCCTCAAAAATTTAACCACTTGGAGGATTCTATGGCATTCAAAAAAATGGATAACAGCCTCGGTTTCGCTGATCTGGTACTCGAAAGCTCCAGAAAACATAATCGTAGCCTAAAAAACATGAAGAAGCTGGAAGAGTCCATTGATTGGTCACGAATCGACATCATTTTAAAGAGTCACTACACTGTCGGGACTTCAAGCGAAGGGGCAGACGCCTACCCACCTCTATTACTTTTCAAATGCCTCCTGCTACAAAAGTGGTTTCGTATCAATTCAGATCCCGAACTGGAAGACCAGATTAACGACCGTTGGTCGTTTAAAGAATTCCTGAAATTCCCTTTAAGCAAACCCTCTCCTGATCATTCTACTTTCTCCCGCTTCAGAGGCCGTTTGTCGAAAGATGTCATGGATCAAATAAATTCAGAGATTCTCCGCCAGTTTGAAAAGCAGGGCCTTACTATCAATGAAGGCATCGCCGTCGATGCCAGGCTCGTTAAATCTGCAAGCCGTCCCATCAGTAATGATCAAATTAAAAAACTTCGAGATAAAAGTAAAACGCCTGAAGGTAAACTCGATAAAAAGGGTAAGCCCCTTAAGTTCTCCAGAGATCTTGACTCAAACTGGGTCGTTCAAAACGATAAACCTCATTATGGGTTAAAAGAACATGCCTCCGTTGATATCAACCACGGCTTTATCCTGGCTACAACGATGACTCATGCTTCCGTTAATGATACCAACTATCTTTCTTATTGCACCGTATACAGCCGTCATACCAAACAACCCATCGAAAAAGTATATGCCGACAAAGGATATGCCGGAAAACCCAACCGGGACTTTCTGGCCCTCAATAACATTGCTGACGGAATTATGAGAAAAGATTCAACCACAGCAAAACTGACTGAATATGAAAAAGAACGTAACAAAAAATTATCCAAAGTGCGATATATCGTGGAACAGTACTTCGGGCTAAGCCACCTGCATGATGGTGCGAAACGAGCCAGGTTTCCTGATATAGTCAAAAACAAATTTGATTGCTGGTATCGCCAAGCAGCCTACAATATCTCAAGAGGGTTAAAAATCCTGGGAGTAGCCACCGTATAGGGTGGAGAGGTGCGCCCGGCGTGCAAAAACCGGGTTGTTCACCTCAAAATGAGACTTTTTTGAGGCTTAAATGCAGGCTGATGATAGGCCATTGTGCTTATTTTAAGAACAAATTGATTTAATTTCCACCTCCCTTTCTCAAAAAAATTGACGAAATCATAAAATCGGTAATCCAGCGAGTTTTTCAAACCTCTCACCTTGTACCCATCAGCAGACAGTCTTCGGCATAATGCCCGGCCGACAAAGCCATTCGCGCCGGTTATTAAAATATTCATTACAAATTAATTTTACCCAAATCAGCCTTAGGCGGAAATGGGTAAAGGAAAGACTTCTTCTGTCATTTGTTCGATGATCTTATGTCGATCATATTCATTGGCTAAAAGTGACTTCATATTGCTGCCAAATGTTTGCAGCTCCTGGTTTGGCGTACTTAGGAATTTCTCGAATCCTGCTTTTATATCGTCAATATTGTTCGGTTGTGCAATAAAACCAATTTTGTTGTTTATTACTAAATCAGCGACTTCTCCCTTCATCACACAATAGATCGGTTTGCCGGATACAAGATAGGCTTGAAATTTAGCAGGTACCGTTAAAGAAAAAATCGGCTCATCGATTAAAGATATTATTAAAACATCACTTGCCTCAAACCATCTTGGCATTTCTTTTAATGGTTTTCTGCCCCAAAAATAAATATTTGCAATATTCTCTTCATTTACAATATGTTTCAGGTTTTCCAGATTTGAACCATCACCAATGATATTTAACTTTATCTGATAATTGGATTTTGCTGCAAGCGCAAACCCCCTAATGACATTTTCCAGATTCTGAACTTTTCCTATATTGCCTGCAAATGTAAAATTAAAACCTTCTTTTAATGACTCGTGAGGTATTGCCTGATCAAAGTTCAAGTCATGAGGAACCCACTGTGGAGAAAATGTTATTTGGGCATCTGAAACATATTTTTCTATTTTTTTCTTAAATCCTTTGCAAGAAACAAAAACTCTTTCACAGTTTTTGTAAATGGTTTTCACAAATAAATCCAGCAGCTTTCCCGGAAACGCTCTCTTCTTAAAACCATATGCATAAACTGAATCCGGCCATATATCTAAAGTCCATATATAAAATTTGCTTCCAAAGATCCTTTTAATAAGTACAGCCGGAATGGCCTGGGTCAAAGGCCCAATATGGTAAACAAAAACCCTACTGTATTTATTGCCTATAAATAGAGAAATTAAAGATGCAAAAAAAACAAAACATAAATAATTCAGTACTTTTAAAAATACACTTTTTTTATAGCCCATTAAAGAGAAAACTCTATTAATTTTAATACCTTTCCAATTTTCAGTCTGAAAAATCTTATTTTTATATCCCTCGTACACTTCGTCATAAGGATAACTGGGGGCTTGCGTTAATACGGCAACTTCATAGCCTTTAGCTTTCCAGGCTTGTGCCAAATCATTAATCCCAAACTCTTCCGGATAAAAACGTTCTGTGATTATCAGCACGCTATTATTTTTCTTCATCTCTTACCGCGCTGCTCATTCCGGGAGGAAAGTCAGCCATATTTTCGATAACATTCCAATTGTTGCTAAACCATTCAATATTTTTTATAAAACCATCCTTAAAATCAACTATGGGGCAATAATTTATCAGTTTTTGAGCTTTTTCAATGGAGGCCAATAATCTTGGCTTAGTGTCCCATTTCCTCCTTGGCTTAAATATCAAATTGGCCTTGTTTCCGGTAGTCTCGTTTACAAGCTTGGCCATCTCTAAAATGCTGATTTCTCCACCTGACGCTAAATTAAAGTTTTCACCCACAGCCTCCTGATAGAAGCCAGATTTTATAAGGCCCTGTGCTAAATCCAGCACGTAGGCAAAATCTCTGGTCTCTTCACCTGTTCCGGTAATCGGGAGTGATCGTCCTTTCATTGCCCAATAAATAAAATTCGGAATCACATTACGATACTGCCCTGGGACCTCTCCGGGTCCATAGGAGTTAAAAAAACGACAGTTGACTGTCTTCAAACCATAATGATGAGCATAAAAATTGCAGTACATTTCACCAGTCATTTTGTTGATTTGGTATGGAGTTGTTAAGTGCATTGATATGAAATCTTCTTTCAGGGGCAATTGGGGGTAGGAACCGTATATGGCGCAGCCGCTGGATGCGTATATAAACTTATCAACTTTGGCAAGCCGGGAGTATTCCAGCAATTTAATCAACCCGATAATATCAACCTGTGCAGAAACTTCGGGATAGTCGACTGAATTTTGATTGGCAAAAAAAGCGGCCAGATGAAAAACAATGGTGATGTTCTCCTTAAAAACCCTTTTAAGGTCGATATCGCTCCGGACATCCCCTTGAACAAACATGACATTGGATAAAGGAACAACATTCCAGGGATTCTTTTCTTTGATAGAGGACAAATTGTCTAATACAATGATTTTCCCATTTTCTCCGACTAAATCTGAGAGCGCAATGATCAGATTACTACCAATGGCGCCGGCACCGCCTGTTACCAAAATATTTCTACCACTATAATAGTCGTAAATCGCTTTATCCAAAGCAAGTGCTTCTAAATAGTCTTGAACCCATTTTATTCTTTGCTCATTGTTACTCATTATTTTTTTGCTCCTCAAAGAGATTTTCTATGGTTTTTAGAATCCGATCGCTTGCCTTTCCATCGCCATAAGGATTTTTAACCTCGGACATCCGTTTGTATTCAGAATTATCGTTTAAAAGTGCTTGCGTTTCCATAACAATCCTATCCGCATCTGTTCCCACCAATTTTGCTGAACCTGCTTCGATCCCTTCTGGTCGTTCTGAAGTGTCACGCATTACCAATAATGGTTTACCAAGTGTTGGTGCTTCCTCCTGAATGCCGCCTGAATCCGTAAGGATGAGATGACATTGGTTCATTAAAA
>CAZQOH010000233.1:0-4255 GCA_964594355.1 uncultured Desulfobacterales bacterium | reverse complement strand
GCGGGACCAAAAGGTTCAGGTTGGACACCGCTAATAAATCAGCATATTTTTTTGTTAGTCCATTAAGTTCTATCATTTAATGTGTTTATCTTTTGTCTTTAAAAAATATCATCCAACCTTTATGCGCTGTGGATTGCGCAACTTCTCAATAACCTCGGGAAAAGGGCGTCAGGGTATTTCTGAAAGGCGATATCCTGGTCGTCTGCCACACCATACCACGGTGACCAAATATTTGTGATTTTTGCGAAAACGTTTTACAACTTCTCGAAAATCTTTACAAATCATAAATATTTGGTCACTCTTAAATAGCGTGGTTGATATCGCCTTTCAGAAAAATCGTGACGCCCGGCGATTTGCTATGTTCCCCAATATTGAAAACTTACTGGATTGCAATTAAAATTATTGGGAAGCTATAATTTTTAATCTTATTTTGCCCATTATGTGCATTAAATCAAGCTGCTGTTTCTGATCCCCGCTTGAAAACCGTATGTGAGTAACATCTGCCGGTATCTGGCCAAATAGAGAGTCTGCTGTTATCCACCTCCCTAAATATAACAGATTCCAGGCATGGTAGTAAAACCGTCCATTTAAATAGACCAGTCCCGCTTCAACCTTGACCGGTATGCCGGCTGCCCTTGCAAGCGCAGCCAGAAGCACGGCATGTTCATTGCAGTCGCCCATACGATTCTCAAGGGTAGAAAGAGCATCAGGCAGGGAAAGCACCGGCCGCTTTTCGATATTTTTATTAATCCAGGTCACCAGCTTGGATGCCTTGTCAAAAGGCGCATCATCCGGCGACACGATCTGCTTTGCCAGCTTCCGTATGCGGGCATGATCAGACTGGATAAATGGAGTCGGTTTTAAAAATTCTTTATCCATATCAGGTATTTTATTTAAATCAAGAACAGAGGGAAGCTCCGACAGAACTTCCTTGTCAATAGTCAGAACATTCTTGGCAAAGCTCTGCCTTCCGCCGTGCAGATATACACCACCGTAATTAATGCCGCTAATTTCAACTTCAAGCCTTTTCAATATACTTGCATCGTTGATAAGCACATTGGATGGTACCGAAGCAACCCTTGTAAGGTCCTGGCTGGCTTCCATGGGGAGACCGAAAAGCGCATTGTCACGAGTTGTTTTTTCAAGAGTTATCCCTAATAAGCCCTTTTCTTTAAGTACTTGGCCGCTTTGTCCGATCCATGCCAGCTGAGTTAACCCTTTGAAACTAAGGGACACTTTAGTCGCCTTTTGCTTGCGCCCCATGATCAAGATCTCTTCGTAACCAATTATACTAACGACAACAGTCTCCCTCCCCATTGTTGCCGGATCAAAAATTCGAAAGGCAAATTCGTCTCCGGGTTCTGTATCTGATGCCGTTACAGCTTTTAATATCCCGGGAATAATATATATTTTCTCCTTGATCTTGAGATCTATTTTCCGGCTGGACCCGAAACTTCGGGTTTGGACAGATAGTAAATTACCGGAAACAGTCCCCTGGGCTTCAAAACTGAAACGGCCCGAACTGATCTCAAAATCAAACGAAGAAAGTGTAAAATCTGGATTCAGACTCCCTCCTGTCTTGAGATTTATGTCTTGGACCAGCCCCATGGTATTAATGCGCAGATAAATATTTTCTTTTAAATGGTAGCCGTTTTCAGTCTTTGAAAAAGTGGTTTGAGAAGATCCGATTTTGCGGCCATGCTGAAAAATATTCATCCACGAATCCCTTTCAGGCAAAGAATTTGCGGATGAAAAAGATAATTCCTTTTGATTTGTATACAAACTATTGAACAGGTCCAAGCGGACGGAAAAAAGAATTGCAAAAAGAAGCCCAAATACGGCGAGACTAATCCAAAATTGTTTCATTATGTTCAAAGATGTGGCCCGTGTGATACTAATGCGCTAAGTAACTTATTACCTGAATCTTATATGAAAATTGATGAGAGTTTTTCACTATTTAATTGAAGCGGGTTTAAACGAAATCATAGAATTATACATTTTAGCCAAATGGTAAATCGGATGATGATCTTTTTCTCATCAATTTTCACCCCAAAGGGCAAGCCGGAGGCTTTCATCTGCTGCGTTATTAAGGGCTCGCAATAGCAGACTATGGCTTCGCCCTTAAGTGCCTTGCACATGAAAGCCTCCGACTCGTATAAATTCAGGTAATTTATAAATAAATATAGATAAATTAGAGTCTTGTGTCAATCGAGAAATCTTTAACTCGATATGTTGTCTGAAACCCGCTTTATTTAATTGATAATACATAAGGTGTATGTTATGAAGATAGTCAGTGATATGAAAAGGTTGTGCAATCATTACGGCTATGGTCATGTTTTACTTTTTAATTTTGCAGTGCTAGGTTTATCAACTTTGATACCAGGTAAACAACCGTGGATTACACTATTGAGCTTGACGAAAATCAACTAGATTCCATAGAAAACATCCTGGCTGGAGAGCTGCTCAGTCTGGGAGTCCAAAGCCTATTGTTGATCGATTTGGCAGGGAATATCATCGTCAGTCTTGATGACGGCAAAACCCAACACGATCTTTACTCTCTGGCGGCCCTTGCAGCCGGAAATTTTGGAGCAGTCAGCGAAATGGCCAAGATCATCGGCGAAGAGGATTTCTCCCTGCTGTTTCATGAAGGCAACACAGGTAGCATTCATTTTAGCAAAGTGAGTGAAGACCTGCTGCTGGTCACTGTATTCGGAAAGGATATATCACTGGGGTTTCTGCGTTTAAAAGTCGCTGAAGCTATTAGAAATATTCAAGAAATTACTTAACCCGGGCAAGCCCTGCACCGACAGCGGTATCTTCCAAAAGCGGGACATGTCGGTCATAGTGGAACGAAGATCCCATTTGCTTTGAAAATGAAGCGGGAAACCAAAAATATTCAATCACTTGCGAGGTATCTGTTTTGGCATTAATTAATCCAAAAAAGAAAGAGGTTCAGGTAAAATTAGTTTATTACGGACCGGGTCGCGGAGGAAAAACGTCAAACTTAGAGTATATCTACAATAAATTTCAAGATCGTATTAAAAGCAAGTTAACTACAGTAAAAACATATGGTGATCGTACTCTTTTTTTCGACTTTCTTCCTTTGGACATAGGTACCGTGATGGGATATAATATTAAAATGCAGCTTTATACAGTCCCGGGGCAGGTTAAATATAAGGCCACCAGAAGACTGGTGTTAAGAGGCGTTGACGGCCTCGTCTTTGTAGCGGACTCCATGGTCTTAAGGAGAAAAATGAATGCTGTTTCTCTCAAAGATCTTCAAGAAAACTTGGCCACTTTTGATAAAAACATATTCAAGATTCCACTAGTAATTCAGTTTAATAAAAGGGATCTGGCGGATTCAGGCATCCGGCTACTACCTATTGATACCATGGAAAAGGACTTGAACAGTAAATTGAAGGTGCCCTCTTTTGAGGCCAGCGCTCTGACAGGTGATAATATTGTTGAAACCATGAAAAAGGCTATTTCTTTAACAGTGGCCTCCTTGCAAGAAAAACTTGAATTGAAAGGGTAAACGTTTGGCTGATAATGAAAAGGATACCTTCCGCTCTAAAGTAACCGAACGCCTGACTGATTTTTTTGGCGAACAAGATTCTTCAGAGACCTCCACCAACAATACGAACTCCTCCGGTTTGCACGATTCTCCGTTGACAAATTTAAATGCTATCCTTTTATCCATTGAGTGGGAGATCACTGATGAAATCCTAACCGGACTTATTGCCGAAATAGAACGATTAAAAGATATCTACCAAGATGACAAGATCCTTTTTTCATTTTTACAATTACACGGTTCGGTTGGAAAGTACATTAACACCAAGAAGGTAACCGCGCATCCGGAATCTATAAAATTATTACATTCTGTTTATCACGGCTTTGAAAAAGTCGTGGAATCGCCGGAAATGAGTGAGGCTGAAAAGAAACGCCTGCTTTCAGATGAGGTGGAAAAATTTAAAGCTTTAAAAGAGCAGATTCTTAGAACTAAAAAAGAGGCTGCACGGAAAGTAGAAGCCAAACCGTCTGAAGAACCAAGTCCGGCCGTCGGAACTGAAGACGTCAGCACTCAAGAACCTGAAACCAAGATAGCTTCTCAGGATCTGGTTTTTGTTTTGGAAGAAATCAAGAAAATTATTAAGGCCGAATTTAAAGACCTTAAAGCAGAATTGCAGTCTTTGGTAGATGACCTACATCGGCGTTAAATCCCAATTGAGCCAAAACTCAATTAGGTTATAAGAGG
>CAZQOH010000232.1:0-4281 GCA_964594355.1 uncultured Desulfobacterales bacterium | reverse complement strand
GGCGAAAATTTTAACCACAGGAATACATTGAGTATTTTGAGGATTAAAATTTAAGCCTGACACAGAAATTGGGCAAAAGGGGGCGTTTTGCAAAGGTCTCAAAGGATATATCACTGGAGGGAATGATGCGTTTGGATAATCTGGGAAACATCGAAAAACGCGTCAAACGGCATGTGCTTGGTAAAATCAGATCCTTTTTTGTATCTACCTTACCCGGAATTGAACGATTGTGCTTTGATGAACTTTTGTCCCTTGGCCTCTCCATGGCAGATGCAAAGGTGATGAAAGGAGGGGTTGAGTTTAGCGACCGTGTCTATGAGTGTTATCTTGCCAATCTTAAACTCAGGATGGCAAATCGTATATTGATGCGGATTGAAGCCTTTAAGGCGACAAATTTCAGACAGCTTGAGAAAAAGTTGAAAGGTTTACCCTGGGAGCTTTATCTTCATAAAGAGGCTGCGTATGAAATCAATGTGACATCAAGACATTCAAGGCTTTTTCATAGGGAAGCCATTGCGGATCAGTTTAAAGAGAGTGTTGCAGAACGGTGGAGTCTTGTAAATCGTTATTTAGAAAAAGAACAAGAAATATTTCGTTTTCCCCAGCAGATTTTTGTTCGTGTATTCAACGACCGTTTTACCGTATCCATAGACAGCAGTGGCGATCTGCTCCATAAGCGTGGTCTGAAAATATACAGCGGAAAAGCGCCAATACGCGAAACAATTGCGGCAGCGATTCTCGCCGAGACCGGGTTTCATAGTGGTGAACCCCTTCTGGACCCTATGTGCGGTACCGGAACATTTTCACTTGAGGGGGCCATGATCGCAAACCACATTCCGGCCGGGTGGTATCGAGATTTTGCATTCATGGGATGGCCCTGTTTTAAACCTTCGCGATGGAAACATATCCGCCGTGAAGCTGAGAGGTCGATTACACGGATGAACGAACCGATTATTTTTGCTTCCGATAAAGATAAAAACATCTGTCTTAAATTGAAAAAAGTGATCCGTGAAAATAATTTGTCTGGTACCATTTCCGTATTCAGAAAAGATTTTTTTGATCTTCTGCCATCTGAAATTAAGAGGCTGACAAAAACGGAGCGAAAAGGGTTGATTACAATAAATCCGCCATATGGCCGCCGGTTGGGATCAAAAAATAACAGCGAAAAGATGTTTGCTGAAATATGTGCAAAGTTAAAAAAAGATTTCAAGGGTTGGAAAATAGCGTTAATTGCCCCAAGCAGGAGTCTTGCAAAAAAAGTTCCTTTCACTGTGGCCGCCCATGATTTCTTTCATGGCGGTCTGAATCTGATCTTATTGACGGGAAGAATACGCTAACCCGCATTTCTCATGAAGAATTAATTCAATGATTAAAATCACCACAGACATATCAATTGATGAAAAAGAGATAAAAATGGATTTTATCCGCGCGTCAGGTCCAGGGGGTCAGAACGTTAATAAAGTTGCTTCAGCGGTACAGTTGCGATTTGATGTTTATGGTTCTCCATCTTTACCGGATGATGTACGTAAAAGGCTTATCCTTATGGCAAGAAACAGGATCAATGAAGACGGTATTCTAATAATAAAAGCCGGAAGATTCCGTACACAGAATCATAACCGCCAGGATGCAATTGACAGACTGATTGATCTAATATACAAATCAACGATCAAACCAAAAAAGCGCTTAAAGACAAAACCTTCCGTCGCGTCAAAAAGACGTATGATGGAAGATAAGCGTCGCCGCAGTAAAAGAAAACGTATGAGAGGTCCGGTTAGAAATATTGAAGATTAGAAAAAAGGTCTTCGAGATATGAAACCTTTGATATGATGAGAGCATTTTTCAAAGGTCTCAATTTCTTTGCCTAATAGAGGAAAACTTATGGAAAAACTTATCATTACCGTTGCTCTAACCGGAAACGTTCCAACCAAACAGATGAATTCCAACCTGCCCGTAACGCCGGAAGAAATTGCAGCAGATGTACGAAAGTGTTCAGATGCCGGAGCTGTTATTTTTCACGTTCATTCCAGAGATTCCCGTCAAAAACCAACCCTTGACATTTCCGTATTCGAGGAAAACACCCGTCGGATAAAAGAGATCGCACCCGAAGTCATCATTCAGCTTTCTACGGGCGGCCGGGCCGGCAAAAATTGGGACGATAGAGTGAATCCTGTTAAGCTGCTCCCGGAAATGGGGTCTTTCACAACAGGCTCCAGCAACTTACCAGGTATGGTTTACGAAAACTCCCCCCAGTTTATTGAATATTTAGCCAAAGGATTCAAAGAGACCGGTGTAAAGCCTGAAATTGAGGTATTTGAAACCGGTATGATTAACAACGCGGTTTATCTTCAGAAAAAAGGGCTTATCGATGCACCGCTTCATTTCAACTTTGTTCTGGGTGTGCCCGGATCGATGCCGGGAACCGTGAAGAACCTTCTTTTTTTATCTGAGAGTATACCCGACGGCTCTACCTGGTGCGCCACAGGCATCGGAAAGGCTGAAATTCCCATGGCTACAGCTGCTATTGTAATCGGCGGGCATGTAAGGGTTGGGCTCGAGGATAATCTTTATCTGCCCGACGGCTCACCCGCTTCTAATCTAAAACTTGTGGAAAAGGTCGTAGCTATTGCAAAAGAGGTTGGAAGAGAAATCGCCGGCCCTGATGAAGCCCGTGCAATCCTTTCACTTGACCCTGAATTTAAAGACAGAATTTTGGCTTAAGATCTCGTTAAGTCGTCGAATGGTTGAATCGTTTAGATTGTTATAAGTATCAGTTATTCTGTGGGTATCACATCACCGAGGCAATTACTCAGTTTTACAAATTCCTGCACGGTAAGTGTCTCGGCCCGTCTGGATGGATTGATATCGGCATTTTCTAACACTTGTACGGCTGTTTCTACATCCATATGAAGTTCGCTTCCCAAGAGCGAGTTTTTCAGTGTTTTTCGTCTCTTTGAAAAAGCTGCCTTTATTACCTTAAACAAAAACAGTTCGTCCTTTGCAGGATATTTAATTATATTTTTAAATATTATTTCGAGGACCTCGGAATCGACTTTTGGTCTCGGGAAAAAAAGAGAGGCCTTGACTTCTGCAAGTCTTTTTATATCCGCACAGTAACGGAGCATAACCGTAAGCCTACCGTAATCCTTGCAGTCTGGCTGCGCGGTGATTCTTTGGGCAAGTTCTTTCTGAAACATAAGAATGGCCTTATTTACAGATTTTCTGGTATTGATAAGTTGGATAAGAATCTGAGAAGAGATGTTGTAGGGAAGGTTTCCGATTACAATTATTTTTTTGTTTGCATTTTCTGCCAACGTCTTAATATCTACTTTTAATATATTTTTTTCTATTAAAACAACATTTGAAATACCAAGTGTATGAAGCTCTGTTTTTAATAGTTCAATTATCCTATGATCCTTTTCAACCGCATAAACCTTTTCTGCGGTACATGCCAGGGGAATTGTGAGAGCGCCGAGACCCGCCCCAATTTCCAGAACGATATCTTCCGGGGAGATTCCGGAGTGGTCTATGATCATGTCTGCTGTAGAAGGATCACTCAAAAAATGTTGGCCGAGCTGTTTCTTAGCATATACACCGTGAGAAGATAGTAATATTCTTGGAGATGTCATATATTTAGACCAAAGGATTAAGGCTTAATGTCGGTGGATTTTCCATTGATATTTTTTTTTGAGCGGAGTGTTGTAAATATTTTATATGTTATAAAGTATGCGATAATACCGGGCAGGATCCCTACGATCACTCCACCTGTTATCATTGCAATACTAACATCCATTCCCATCTCAAATAGTTCTGAAAGCGACTCATATTTTTTTTGAAAGGGTGATGAATTGCCTAAAAGAAACATTCCAACTTTATAGCCCTCTATGTAGAAAAATGGTATAAGCGGGATGCCGACACCGGATCCAATGGCAGCAGCAGCTTTGCTGGCCCGTAAAATAAATGCCAGAGCAACGGCAAGTACGGTTTGGAAAGGAAAGGTCGGTGTTGCGCAAACAAAAATCCCAATTCCCATTCCCAATGCAATATAATGGGGATCACCCTGAAGCTGTTTTATACGGGAGAGATATTTCTTTATGCTGTCTTTTAGCTGCATAATTTTGATGGTTTCGTAAAAAGTCATTTGCGAGTTTATCAAATTTAAGTTATCATGAAACATTGTTCTTTTCAATGCTTCATTCTTCTCGTCCTGTATCTTTCAAACCCACAGAGTCGGCGCGTTTCTGAGAAAATGTCTCAACTCAGAGATTAATTACACTACAAGCT
>CAZQOH010000231.1:0-4290 GCA_964594355.1 uncultured Desulfobacterales bacterium | reverse complement strand
TGTTTTCATTTTTTGACAAAAGCCGAGCATTTCTTCATGCAGCGGCCAGTCCGCATCGGTAATGTTATGGAGAAAGAGCACGTCAACATAGTCAGTCTGAAGTCTTCGCAGGCTTTTTTCCATCATAGTTTCCATCGACTTTTGGTCGCCGAGCACTTTCATCCCCAGACGCTTTTTATAGGGCGGAATCTTGGTGGCAACAAAGACTTTTTGCCTGCCGTACTCTTTGAGCACTTTGCCCAGCATCTTTTCATTATTGCCGCTCTGGTACCGATGAGCCGTATCAAAATAATTTATCCCCATATCAAGAGCCTGGAATAAAACAGCGGGCTCGGTCAGCCGCATGACACCATAGCTGAGCGCCGAAACCTTAAGGCCGGTTTTGCCAAGCGTGCGGTATTCCATAGGTACCGGATTGTTAGCAACGGCAACCTGATAAGCTTTTCCCCAGGAACGCCGTGCGGCGAGCGTATGTATACACAGTCCGCTGCAGGTACAGGTAAGGGTAAGATCTTTTAGAAATCGACGGCGGGTTAATGTTTTTGCGGTCATTTTAGCCTCCTATTTCTTTTGGCAGGGTTCTCACCATCATATAAATGATCGGCCAAAGCAGTCAAGAACGCACCGTAAGCCCACCCGGCTAAAAGCATAAGTCATTAAATAAATTGAATGTTTTGCACCAGGCTCGAATCAAACAATAACGGCCCTATGCATTTCAACCCTCACGCCGGCCCGGTTTTTTGTTAAGCTGCCTGCAACAATGTATAGCAGTTCTCAAAAATAAAATTTGCTTGATTTGACAACCACTCTTTATGATATCTGAAATATTATCGAAACTGACATACTGGCAAGATATGCCCAAAATGGATAGGGTATAATTTTTGAGATAGCATGATCGTATCACATTTCGAGTGAAAAAAGATAGTTGCAAGCTATCTGGTATGGCACATCAAGCCAAACAACTTGTCAAATGACCGTATTTCTAAAAATGTAACATATTTTCCTACGACATCAGCTTCCATAATTCTGTTCATATTATGTCCATCGATTGTCGCGCGTACAACAAACCTGTCAAAAATTCCCTCAAAATACCCCAAAAAGTCAAATTTTTAACATTTCTATTCTTTCACCCTTAAGTATGAACCCACAGCAGCATCGATAACATATTGATACCACAGTGTATTATAGATTACAGATTGGTTTTTTTGTTTTGGCATACAATTTGCTCCTTTTTTTACTGAATTTAAAATTGTGCAAGTTTTTTTGACAATAATAACTTTTACTCAAAATTTATGACAATTTTCCGATAAACGATTGTAGGGCTTAATCATGATAACAAATGAAAAAACATTATCTGTGCCTGAGACTGCACGCCTATGTGATGTTAGCCGAGGAACCATAAATTACTGGATTAAAGCGAAAAAGCTGTATGCAAAACGGTCAGGCCGGAATTATTCAATAGCTGTCTTTGAGTTGATTCGATTTTTAAAATCAACAGGCAAAAATATTCCAGCTGAACTGATAAATCATGATTTTCAAGGACCTCTGTTTCGAAGCAGCCAACCGTGTTGGGAGTATTGGGATGGTAAGAATCACTCTCAAGCATGTAAAGATTGCGTTGTATTCGTCAACAAACTGGACAACTGTTTTATTGCGAAAAAAAGCAGCGGAATTCAATGCAACACCACATGTAGCGACTGCCAGTATTACCGTGAAATCTATCTGCCAAGAATCCAATTCATCCATCAGATCCAAATGCCGGCAGCTATCTATAAAGACCTATATCTTTGGGGCGGTAATGGAAAATTTTCGCAACTTGTTGAATTTCAGGAAAAAGATTTGATTGGTATGGGCGTTGAGGTTTTGGTTCACCCCGAATCACTGCCCACGGTGATCTCTAATATTAAAAACAGGGCGTTAGGAGATCCTCAAGTTCCCAGACAGTACAACATTTTTTTCAATAGCAACAAACACAAAAAATTGAGTGTAGAGATCACGGTTTACCCTTTGGCACAGCCATCAGGAACGCATCTTATCTTAGCAGAACAATTAAGCAACTAAACAACGTAGCCTTAAGTTAATGGATGAAAGGAAAAAATTATCTTAAGACAAAATTATTCTGATAAAATGATGATACATTGTAATTTTTGTAAATCAGCCCCAATTATGGGCTATTAGTGTCAAATAGTCCTTCCCAGATATCTGAGGTAAAAAAAGAATCGGGGTAATCATGAACAAGCTTAATAAAACCGAAACTTACTCCATCAGGATAAAGCCTTATGTCCTGGTCTTAGCGCTAATATGGTCAGCTATCGTTAGTGCGTCGCTGGTATGGAATGTTTATCAAGCCAGGCAGGGAACCCTTGATGTGGCACGCATACAGGCGCGGGATTCTTTTATGAAAGATGTTATCTACCGCCGTTGGAATGCCAAGCACGGCGGTGTCTATGCTCCAGTAACTGAAAATACACCGCCCAACCCTTATCTAAACGTACCTGAGCGCGACATTATAACACCACAAGGTCAGAAGCTAACGAAGATAAATCCCGCTTACATGACTCGCCAGGTGCATGTAATAGCGGCAAAAGCATATGGAATTCGAGGTCACATCACAAGTCTTAACCCCATCCGTCCTGCCAATGCGCCGGATCCTTGGGAGGCTCAGGCTCTAAAAACCTTCAAGTATGGAGCCAAAGAAGCAAGCTCTATAGAAAAAGTTAACGGCAATGATTACATGCGTTTGATGCGGCCGCTAATGACAGAGTCAGGTTGTCTTAAATGTCATGCTGCACAAGGATACAAGGTCGGAGACATTCGAGGAGGGATAAGCGTATCGGTGCCCATGTCACCCCTTTGGGCTGTTGAAAGCTCTAATATAATGATGTTATCGCTGGGTCATGGTTTGCTTTGGATGATTGGATTGATGGGGATTGGTTTTGGTACGCACCGTTTAAGCAAGCAGATTACGGAGCGTAAGAAAGCTGAGGAAGCGTTACAGAAGAGCCAAGAAAGATTAGAAACAATTTTACATTCGATGCCGGTTGGTATCATGATCATAGATGCGGAAATCCACAAAATAGTAGATGTAAATCCTATGGCAACGCTAATGATCGGTGCACCTATAGAACAGATAATTGGTTCCCAATGTTACGATTTCATCTGTACGGCCGAAAAAAGCAGATGTCCGATTACCGACCTTGGACGGTCTATGGATAACTCGGAGCATGTGCTTCTTGATGTCAATAGGAAGAGTGTTCCGATTCTAAAAACAGTAATTCCTATAGAGATAGATGATCGAAAATATCTCATAGAAGGCTTTGTTGACATCAGCGAACACAAACGCGCGGAACAAGAACGTATAGAAAAAGAAAAGCTTCAAGGTGTAATTGAAATGGCCGGAGCTGTATGCCATGAAATGAATCAACCACTTATGGCAATTTCGGGCTATTCCGAACTCATTGTAATGGATGCATCGAAGAGAGATCCTATAAGCGATAAAGCTGTTAAAATTAAGAACCAGATTGATAGGCTTGGAAAAATAACTCAAAAACTCATGACTATTACGAGCTATGAAACAAAAGACTATCTTAACAGTAAAATAATAGACATCGACAAAGCTACGAAATAAAATTTATAAAAAAATTGTGGAAATAAAATTATGACCGAAAGAAAGATCTTAATTGTAGATGATGATGAGTCCATTCGAGACATGTTGGAAGAAGCTTTTAGTAAAGCTGGTTATGCGGTCCAATCAGCAGAAAGTGCTGAAAAAGCTTTTGATATTCTAAGGCAAGAAAGCATCATGGTAATGTTTCTGGACCTTAAGTTGCCTGGGATGAACGGTGTGGAGTTATGTAGACGAATTCGAAAAGAAAATCAGCTTGGTATCATCTACGCATTAACCGGCTATACCGATCTTTTTGGTCTTATAGAGTGTCGTGGAGCTGGTTTTGACGATTTTTTTACCAAGCCAGTATCCATCGAATTACTTTTGGAGGCGACACAAGAGGCTTTTAAAAGAATCGAAAGATGGAAGCTTAACGATTACGATTTGGCGTGACATATACTCCCCCACTAAGTGATGTCATAAGTCAACTTTATCTTAGTAGGTCTTAGAAACACAAACCAAACACTTTTGAGGTGTCTGGGGGCTCAAAAGGTTCAAATAACGGTACGGATTCTTGTATCAGCGAAGCTTAGATATCTGCAATCAGATGCAACTATCAGGCTGGCTGAATTTTTGACATAACCAAACCGTATCTCGAAACCATAGCCGTGGCGCTATCTGCT
>CAZQOH010000230.1:0-4298 GCA_964594355.1 uncultured Desulfobacterales bacterium | reverse complement strand
TTACAAATAAAGATTGTAATGGAGGATATATATGTCAGGAGAAGAAGAAATCAGTATAGAAGATCTTTTGAAGAACCCGGAGGTTCAAAAAGTAACCAGTAATGTTAACCAGGAGCTGATCAATAGGAGGAAATACAGTGCTCCCAAATGCGATGTTTTTTCAAATCCTTATACTGGTTTAAAAGATAATGACAGTTTTGTATTTAAAATTGATAGGGAAGCAAAAAAGCAGCTGCCAAGTATTATAAATAATAAAGTGCAAAATATTATTGATGTAGCCTCTCCTGATGAATCTTTGAAAGAAAAAACCTGTAAAAAAAGAAACATAGGTATTGTATTTTCAGGGGGCCCTGCTCCGGGTGGACATAATGTTATTGCAGGGATCTATGATGCTGCAAAAAAAGCCAATCCTGAAACCAAAATATACGGATTTTTGCTTGGACCGGATGGAATAATTGAGAATGAAGCGATTGAGCTAAATGACAATATTATTGATTCACATAGAAATCTCGGTGGTTTTTCCATGATAAAAACGGGCCGGGCGAAAATTGATACCAAAGAAAAATTGGCCATGTCAAAGGAGACATGTAAAAGGCTTAAGCTGGATGCTCTTGTTGTTGTTGGAGGAGATGATTCAAACACCAATGCAGCCTTTTTGGCACAGGAATTGTATGAAGATGGAATTCAGATAATAGGAGTTCCAAAGACCATTGACGGTGATATTCAAGTAAGAGATTCCATGGGAAATGTTTTATGCGCCATGTCTTTTGGTTTTCATACGGCTGCCAGGGCTTTTGCCAATGAAATATGTAATCTATGCACAGACAGTAGCTCTGATGTTAAATACTGGCATATCTGTAAGGTTATGGGAAGAGTTGCGAGTCATCTGGCACTTGAAGTCGCACTGCAGACGCATGCAAATATAACCCTGATCGGCGAGGATATTGCGGACTACACGGATAAAACAAGAGTCGAAAAAGCTCAAAAAGAAAAAACAATAGATTATAATGCTTACGGTATGACCTTGCGGCATCTTTCCCGTGTAATCTGTAACGGTATTGTTAGGAGAGCCGCAAAAGGAAAAAACTACGGTGTCATGGTTATTCCGGAAGGTGTTCTTGAATTTATCAATGAGATACAGATTTTCATTATTAAGTTGAATACAATTATTGCTGAATACAATGAAACCCATGACACGGACTTCCATTCAGATTTTCCTTTTCTTGAGGATAAACTTGAATATTTGAGGAGACTTGCCAGACGCTCACGGGAAGATACCTCCTTTAAAATTTGGAATGAACGAGACAATGACCTGTTTAGTGATATCCCTGAATTTTTCCAGGAAGGACTCCTCCTGGAAAGGGATAGCCATGGGAATTTTCAGTTTTCTCAGGTAGAGACCGAAAAGGTCGTTATGGGGTTGGTTAACGACTATCTTAGCATTTTAAAGGAAAAAGGGATTTACAAAATCGGAATAGAAAAATCTTTTTACAAAAAAACGCTTGAAAAGGAGGGTCTTGATCCTGATTATTTAGGACCTATCCTGTTCAAGAACTATGACGACTGGTTTCTATTGATAAAAGAATCCATAATATCTATAAAAACGCTTAAACAGGAGTTGATAAATGAAGGGGTTATCCTGGAAAATGAAAAAATGCCGGCTTCTGTTGAAAAGATTTATAATAGATCGGTGCCAAAGTTTAAAACTCAGATCCACTTTTATGGTTACGATGGCAGGGGAAATGATCCAACACGATTTGACTGTATATATACTTACAACCTGGGTTTAACCGTTTTCAGCCTCATAGCCAATGGGGCAACAGGTCAGATGGCAAGTATTAAGAATTTAGAAATGGATTTTTCCGAATGGGAACCGATTGGAATTCCGATTGCGCCGCTGATGCACCTTGAAGAAAGAAAGGGTAAATTGGCGCTTGTATTGGAAAAAAGTGTGGTAGACGTAAATTCAATATCTTTTAGAGTTGTGAAAGAATTAAGGGAGAAATGGCTTGCGGCGTCACGCGGAGAGGATAACTATAGAAGACCCGGGCCAGTTCGTTTTGATGGAGAAAGTGAAGAAGACAGACCGATAACACTGACCTTGAACGCGCTTGAATAGTTTTAAAAGCCGGGGTTTAGGCTTTTTCCTCCAGGCGATATCAAAAACACTATCTTCATGTATTGGAGTGATCACCGGACACCGCAGCATTTACCATAACTTTTTGAGAAGTTACTAATATTTGTCCTTGAAATGGAGGTTTGCCTAAGTTGCCTGAATCCAAGCTGTTCAGTCTGCGCGAAGCCATAAGCCGTTTTGTACTCGATGACTACGAGGTGGCAATGGGCACGTGTCAGGAAACAATGATTCCCTTTGCCGCGGGTCATGAACTAATTAGCCAACGTAAACGCAACCTGACACTGATTGGCCCGATTTCAGACATTTTGTTTGATCAAATCATTGGTGGTGGTTGTGTCAGTAAAATTCGGGCTGCTTGGGTGGGCAATGTCATCACCGGTTCCTGCTATAATTTTCGTCGTGCCGTTGAAAGTGGTGTCATTGAAATGGAAGACCACTCCAATCTAACGTTGTCCATGGCGCTGCAAGCCGGTTCCATGGGAGTTTCTTTTATGCCTGCCCGTACCGCCCTGGGTAGTGATCTTTTTAAAACCAACACCTGTCTGAAAACGATTACATGTCCCTTTACAGGCGATACCCTGACCGCTGTGGCGGCTATCAACCCTGATGTAACGATTATTCACGTTCAGCGTGTTGATGAATATGGCAATGCTCACGCCTGGGGCAACCTTGGCATTACCCGTGAAGCCTGCCTTGCAAGCCGTCATATCATCATCACTGCCGAGGAGATTGTCACACCGGAAGTCATTAGCAGTGATCCAAATCGGGTTGTTACACCAGGCTTTAGAGTTAGTGCTGTTGTCCACGCACCTTTTGGGGCACACCCATCTCCTGTCCCCGGCTACTATAATCGAGATCACCAGGCTTTTATTGATTATCGGAAAGATAGTAAAACACCGGAGGTTTTTGCTAAATGGCGAACTCGTTGGATCGATTCCGTGAAAAGCAGCAGCGATTACCTGAGTCTGCTTGGAAATGAACGGGTTGCCGGACTGGCTTTGAAAAATCACGCTCCATCGGAGGCGGTAGATTATGGTTACTAAAAGTTCCGATTACACCTTGGCTCAACTCATGGTGACGGCAGCTGCTCGTGAAATTGGAAACAGGGAAGTTGTATTTGTTGGGATGCGTCTTCCTTTGTTAGGCTATTTACTGGCTAAAAGCACACATGCTCCTGATGCCATAGGTGTATATGAACTTGGTATAATTCGCGACACTATTGCCCCTGAACCCATCATGACAATGGGCGACCTGCCTAACATTTACAATGCTCAATGGTTGACCGACACTTCTCAAATGATGGGACTGCTTCAGCAAGGATTGGTTGATGTCAGCTTTATCGGTGGTGCGCAGATAGATCGTTTCGGCAATTTGAACACAAGTTATATCGGTGGGACAGAAAAAATAGAAACCCGATTGCCAGGCAGCGGCGGAGCTTGTGACCTGGCCTGCCTGGCCAAGCGACATATCATCATTATGACCCATGAAAAGCGTCGTTTTATCCCCCATGTAGATTATATTACTTCACCAGGATACGGTGACGGATCTGGGTGGCGAAAACGGGTCGGACTTCCGCGCGGCGGTCCGTCAACAGTAATTACTACACTTGGCATCCTTTGTTTTGACTCGGATACTTTGGAAATGGAGCTTGTATCAATACATCCCGGTGTAACTGTCGATAGAGTTCAATCAAACACCGGCTGGCCTCTCAAGGTCGCTAGAGATTTAACCCAAACTCCAATACCCACCGAAGAAGAGCTGGACATGCTCAGTCGATTTGACCCGAAAGGGTATTGGACCGGCGCATAAATATTTATCAGTTTCTTGGTTCTGAAATCTGTGCTTTTGATGGTAAAAATTATCGCATGAGGACTATGGATTCTAAGTTACTGGTTATTGGTTATTCGTTTATAGGGTCTTGAATTTTATTATATATATTTTTTTCTTGACTAGATTGAGATATAGCTGTTATATAGCTTGTTTGTCATCTTTGGCTAATGACAGGGTTTAATAACTTGAGGATATATTATTAAAAAAGGAGGTAGTGATGAAACTTAGAAGATTAACAATTATTACAACGATCTGTCTATTTGGTATTGGAGTTTTAGTTGGTTCGGCAATGGCGGAATATAAAGTAGGGGCTGTTTTTTCAGTAACCGGC
>CAZQOH010000229.1:0-4299 GCA_964594355.1 uncultured Desulfobacterales bacterium | reverse complement strand
AAGCCTGAAAAACTAATCGAGAAAGATCTTGCCGCTTTGCGGGATGAGGATAGGTTAACACCGGATCTGGTCTTCAGGGACCCATATTTCCTCGACTTTCTGGGACTAAAAGATACTTACAGCGAAAAAGATCTTGAGACAGCTATCCTGCGGGAAATGGAGGGCTTTATCCTGGAGCTTGGAGCCGGCTTTTCATTTGTTGCCCGCCAAAAGAGGATGGCCATTGATGATGAGGACTATTACCTTGATCTGCTCTTTTTTCACCGCAAAATCAAACGACTCATTGCCATTGAGTTAAAACTCGGCAAATTCAAGGCAGCATACAAAGGCCAGATGGAGCTCTATCTGCGCTGGCTGGAAAAGTATGAAAAGGAACCTGGCGAAGAAACACCACTGGGCTTAATCCTCTGTGCAGGAAAAGCCAGCGAGCAGATAGAGCTGTTGCAATTAGATAAAAGCGGTATCAAAGTGGCCGAATACATGACTGAACTACCAAAACGCGAATTGCTGGAGCAAAAGCTTCACAAAGCGGTTGAACTGGCGCGGAAACGGCTGGAGGTAAAACCCACATAGTGCACGACATGTTGCATCAGGTCAACATCTCCAGCGATAGCTGGATGTCAGTTTGATCTGAATCGCCCTCCCTCCGGGGCGTAGGCCTCTCCGAGCTGTAGGCTCTACGAACAGGAAGCCCACGGGCCGGAGGCTCAGCGATTCAGATCAAGAATTCTGAGAATTCTGTGCGCTCTGCGAGATATAAACAAGACCCTTTTAGGATCACCCCTCAAGCCCCCCTTTATGGGAGATGGTAATTGGCCCGGAAAATATTGACAAATGCATATCTCACAGTTTATGATAACTTTATGATTTGCTAAAAAATTCAATACATTTTCGAACTCGTATTCATTCCTGATTTCATAATTTGAGACCTTTGAAAAATGTTCAATTTTGTTCAAGTTCAAGGCAGGTGAAAATTTTAACCACAGGAATACATTTAGTATTTTGAGGATAGCGCTAAAGCTTCACTTCGTGCAAAATGTTGAGCCTAACGCAGGCACTTTAGTGAAGCGACAGCGCTATTTGGGCAAAAGGGGGCGTTTTGCAAAGGTCTCAATCTTACACCTCATTGAACCTCCCATGAAAACCTTCATTTTAGCAAATCAAATGGGTATGGGGATTTATAGGCCAAAAGCGTGCACTACTCCCTTTAACCTTCAACTGAACCAGGGCTCTTTATAGAATGAACTACCCGCGGCTTGCCACGGGGTATCAAAATAAGTATTTTATCTTCTCTATCGCAGCAAGCGGCAAGGAATTAAACCCTGCAGGTTTCGCGTCGCCCTTCAAATGATTAGAGTAATCCGTGTAATCTGCGAAATCTGTGGATTAAATAAAAATTAGTACAATTAATCAAAAATGTTCCACAGGATAACAGAGGTTGAGAAATCATTATGAATGAAAATGGAGTTATTCCGGTTGAACAAATTGATAGTATTATCCTCCTTGTACGTGGACATAAGATAATTTTAGGCAGTGATCTGGCGCAACTGTACGGGGTTACCACTGGAAATCTGAATAAAGCAGTAAAACGCAACATTAGTCGTTTTCCGAATGATTTTATGTTTCAACTCACAGCAGATGAATATAAATCTCTAAGATTCCGATTTGGAATCTTTAAGAAAGGCCAACATTCAAAATATCTGCCGTATGCCTTTACGGAACAGGGTGTGGCTATGCAATCGAGTATATTGAGAAGTAAACGTGCTATTGAGGTAAACATTGCGATCATGAGAGCGTTTGTAAGACTACGGGAAATGTTTGCGACTCATAAAGAACTGGCTGGTAAACTTGAGGATTTGGAGCGACAATGGAAAGATCATGATGAGCAAATTCAAGCCATATTCGAGGCGATTAGACAGCTCATGACGTCGCCTGACAAGAAAGGCAAAAAGAGAATAGGTTTTACGGTAAAGGAAAAGCAGAAGGCTTTTGGCAAAAAAACTAAAAAGAAGAAGTGAATAAATATGACCGGATTACATGAAGCACGTTCTGCACCAACATCCTGTAGCATATGAGCTATGTTCTGGATAAGACCGGATAAAGAAGTCTGTCAACTTGGTTAGTGCATTAATCAAGATGTGACCCCACAGCCCATAAAAGCACACTTATTAACAGGATGAATGACGAAAAAAATGATACCAATAGAAAAAATTGCGAGTAGGATTTACCTCATCAGGAGGATGAAGGTTATGCTGGACAGAGATTTGGCTGAACTATACGGTGTGGAAACAAAACGTTTAAAGGAACAAGTTCGAAGGAATTTCGAAAGATTCCCGGAAGATTTCATGTTCGAACTCACAAAAGAGGAATTAAAAAACTTGAGGTCGCAATTTGCGACCTCAAGTTGGGGCGGTACCAGATATTCACCTATGGCATTTACAGAGCATGGTATATTAATGCTTTCCTCTGTCTTGAAAAGCGAAAGGGCTATCCAGGTAAATATACAAATAATGCGGACATTTACAAAACTAAGGCAGGCGCTTTTAGATAATGAAGACCTGAGAAAAGAATTGTCGGAATTAAAGCAACTTACAGAGGATCGCTTTAGAATTGTTTTTGAAACTTTGGATCAATTATTATCTATTGAAAATAAACCGAAAAAGAAAATCGGTTATACAGTGAAAGAAAAACAGAAAGCTTACAGCAAAAAGACGACAAAGAAGAAGAAAACCACCTTGAATGGTTCATTTACACCTAAAGCGAAAACAATCTGGGAGGCCATCGCCGGCGATATCCGCATTCGGCTCTTGAATAATGTCTGGTGTGGTCATTGCAGAAAAACGTCTTCCATGGGTAACCTGTCCGGCAAGGTGGAGTCCGGCATGCTGGTGCTACGTGGCGGCTGCACCAAATGCGGCAGCCATGTGGCCCGGGTTATTGAAAACGAATAATATTGATTCCAAATAATTGGATGGATACAAATCAACAACATTCTCAAATTGCTATTGACTATTGGCTGAGCTTTACAAGAGTCAAGAGCAGACCCCATAAGATAGTTCAAATCGGTTGCAAATGGAGAGAGTTTGACAAAGATAGACGGTGGTCCTGGATGGGGTCGGGGAAAAATTGATGCTTGCGGTAAAGTGAATGGATGATATTTTTGACCCAATAAAAACGCAATAAATCAAATATTCCTTTTATATTTAAAGAGTTAAAATTTGGACTTAATTTATCAATTGGTGCAAGTTTGGCGCAAACGTTCAGGTCAAAGAGTATTTGCATGACAAGGAGTCCTTAAATGAAAGCACTTGTTCCTGTGGAAGTAATTTCAAGTAAAATATATCTCATACGAGGCTTAAAGGTGTTGCTGGACAGAGATCTGGCAGAGCTTTATGATGTTGAAACAAAAGTTTTAAAAAGGGCTGTTAGACGGAATATTGACCGATTTCCCAATGATTTTATGTTTGAATTGTCTAAAAAAGAGATGGGAGATTGGAGGTGCCAATTTGGCACCTCCAAAGGAGATAAAATGGGTTTGAGGTATAAGCCCATGGCTTTCACGGAACAGGGTGTTGCAATGCTCTCAAGTGTTTTGCGGAGTGACAGGGCAGTCCAAGTCAATATTCAAATTATGAGGACTTTTTACAAGCTTCGTAAATTGCTTTCAACACACGAGGATCTAAAGAAAAAAATAGAATCTATGGAAAAGAAATACGACCAGCAATTTCAGGTGGTATTTGAAGCCATAAAACAGCTCATAGACGAGGAGGGTAAACCCAAGAAAAAGATCGGTTTTACGGTAAAGGAAAAACAGAAAAACAGAAGCTTTCGGCAAAAAACTAAAAATAAGAAGTGAATAAATATAACCGGATTACATGAAGCACGTTCTGCACCAACGTAACATTATAAAAGAGAGACCTTTGAAAAATGCTCAATTTTGTTCAAGTTCAAAGAAGGCGAAAATTTTAACCACAGGAATACATTGAGTATTTTGAGGATAGCGCTAAAGCTTCACTTCGTGCAAAATGTTGAGTCTGACACAGGCACTTTAGTGAAGCGACAGCGCTATTTGGGCAAAAGGGGGCGTTTTGCAAAGGTCTCAAAGAATGTGTGCACATGATGCAATGTCCCAGGGGCATTCAACCTCGCTCGTCGCGGCATCGTATCCCCCCTGCTCTAAAATTACCCGACTTAAATAACATAACATAGTCAATTCAGTCAATTACGTCATATCACCTATTTCCTTAATTCACAATTCAAGCTTTGATAATCATATAAAGGGCTACGGTTTGGAGCTAT
>CAZQOH010000228.1:0-4309 GCA_964594355.1 uncultured Desulfobacterales bacterium | reverse complement strand
GCTTCGTCGTCTGAGGGTTGGGTTCTGGATCTCGCATGCGGCTCCTTGGCATTTACAGCAGAAATTTATGCAAATTGTTCAAATCGACCGATAGTATTTCTGGATCAATCACTAAAGTTGTTGCGGAAAGGCAAATCTCGACTTGAGAAACTAAAGGGGAATATATCTGAAAATAAGTTTTTTTTGCACGCAGATGCACTTCAGTTGCCATTTAAAGCTAATATTTTCCATACTGTTATATCACTTAATCTTCTACATTGTATAGGCCTGGATGATGTAAAAACAGCCTTGAAAGAAATAAAACGTGTATTAACCGATGGTGGAAATTCAGCAATAACCACGCTGGTACAAGGCAGCCGTTGGAGCAATCGCTATTTGAATATGCTTGCCGGATCAGGAGCACTCATTTCCCGAAGTCCAGATGAACTCTTATCCGCTTTCAATGACATGAAAATGCAAGTCACACATAAAATTAAGGGGAACTTGGCGTTTATCAAGCATGGATGAATTAGTTACAAACAAATCCCATATCTTGTGGTTTCTCTCAAATAGCCTCGGTACTTGATACCTGCCTTACACCCATCAAAAAACCAAGCCCAAAATATTTGCGATTGCCTTAAGCAATCTTCAATGCTATTAATTTGATAGTGCCTGCTGTTTTAGGCAAGAAATTCCCTGCCAACGAGTTGTTTTAATGTCTAAAATCGAATCTAAGAACCCATATAAAGTAAGGAGAAAAACTGTGAAAAAATTACTGACTTATTTAATTATTATCATTTTTTGTACAGCAGGTGTCGCATTTGCGAAAAGCGAAGGTAAGGGCAAAAGCAAGAGCAAAGAGAAACACAAAATAGAGAAAAGCGACAAAGAAAAAGCTGAGAAATTTAAGGAAGAAGAGGGAAAAGATGAGGAGGAAAAAAAGGGGGAAAAGGTAAAAGAAGAGAAGGAAAAAAAAGAGAAGAAGGCAAAGAAGGAAAAAGTCAAAGGGAAGAAAACTGAGCCACCAGAGGGTGTTCAGAAAGCAGCTGAAAAAGGCAAAGGTAAAAAGAAAGGGTTATTTGAAAGATGGTTTGGCGGCAGCAAAAAAGATGAAGGGAAGGCCAAGGAATAAAATCTAAATCCTGTATAAAGAGATGGAAAAGGATTTAAATCTCCCATCATGAGTTCAACTTAGAAAAATCAGGCTCCAAATTTGGTGAGCGGTATGTGACTGAAAATTCAAATTTTGAAAAATTAGCAAAGATGTGATCTTGGCTGAAAATACAGGGGGTGAAAAGATACAAATGAAACGAATTATACCTATGATAAAACTAGTGGTGTTGGCGATATGTGTGTTTTCGATACTGGCGTTTGCCGGGTGCAGTAAGGTCAGCAAAGAAAACTATGATAAAATCAAAACCGGAATGAGCTACCAGGAGGTCGTTGGAGTTTTGGGAAAACCGGACACATGCGAAGAACCTGTACTGAAAACGAAAAACTGCATGTGGGGGTCATCCGACAAGCAGATTAAAATCAAGTTCGTTAGTGATACCGTTGCGTGGCGTTCCAAGAAGGGCATCTAACCCTAATAATTTGAGTTGTAAATTTATAATTGAAAGCAGGGTTAGCAATAACCCTGCTTTTTTATTCAAAATGTCCATATATATTATGGACAATATTATATCGCTTAGATAATTGATTCCTACCTTCAATCTGCAAATGTATTATTTCCTTTCGATGGCAATAAATCCGTCCAGGAAACAATTAATTCCAGAGTAAACATCCAAAGAGATTTGCAAAGTCTTCGCAATCCGTAATATAGTCTCTTTAATAGGGGCCTTTATTGTTTTTTCATTTGAAGAAGCCCCAGACAAGCAGTCCTCCAACCTTAAGAATAAAAAAAAGAATAACAAAGGGGGAATTATGCCTGATACTCCCAATACAACTAAATCAAAACCAATCCGGCTAGGTTACTATATGCTGGGCTTGGCAGCGCTTTGGTCTGCGTTTATCGCATCATCATTGATATGGAACCTGAAAATCGAAAAAACAAGCACTTATGAAGCAGCTCGTATAGAAGCACGGACAGCCTTTAGGAAAGATGTTATCTATCGGCGCTGGAATGCCCAGCATGGCGGAGTCTATGTTCCTGTGAGCGCAAAGACCCAACCCAACCCTTATCTTGACGTTTCTGAACGAGAAATTAAAACCCCTTCCGGTAAAAAGCTAACAAAAATCAATCCAGGCTATATGACCCGCCAAGTGCATGAAATGGCGATGCAAATATATGGTGTCAAAGGCCATATCACCAGTCTTAACCCCATTCGCCCTGCAAACGCGCCTGACCCTTGGGAAACTATCGCATTGCAAGCTTTTCGAACGGGGACGAAAGAGTTTAGTTCCGTTGAAATTATGGAAGGTGAGAGCTATATGCGTCTAACGCGTCCATTATTTACGGAAAAAGGCTGTCTTAAATGTCATTCAGCCCAAGGATATAAAACAGGGGATATCCGAGGAGGGATTAGCGTTGCAGTACCTATGGCTCCTCTTCTGGCTTTAGAGCGAACTCGTGTTTATACACTTTTTGTAGGGATTGGTTTCCTTGGGCTGCTCGGGCTGGCCGGCATTGGTATGGGGACCTATCTCTTAGATCAGCAAATCCTACGCCGGGAGCTTGCAGAAAAAGAATTACTCCACCACGAAAAACTTCAAGGCGTTATAGAGATGGCTGGAGCAGTATGCCACGAAATGAACCAACCGTTGATGGCAATTTCCGGATATTCAGAACTCATTTTAATGGACCTGAAGGAGAAGGATCCATTAGGCGAAAAATTAATCAAAATGAAGGAACAGATCGACAGGCTTGGACAAATAACTCGGAAACTTATGCATATCACAAAATATGAAACCAAAGACTACATCAAAAGCAAGATTATAGATATTGATAAAGCTTCCATTGAAACTACTTAAATAGGCGTTAAAGGTGGCAAGCTCTCTTTTCAGGTCAGTATGAGAAATTAGGGTTAAACGATTTTGTGGCG
Organism: uncultured Desulfobacterales bacterium; assembly: GCA_964594355.1. Taxonomy (GTDB): domain Bacteria; phylum Desulfobacterota; class Desulfobacteria; order Desulfobacterales; family JAUVVS01; genus JAUVVS01. Next base: position 1,289 of record CAZQOH010000228.1, on the reverse strand, counting down.
AGCCGCCCAAACAGCCGCCTGAGTGCGATCGTTGACCCCAAGCTTGTTGAAGATATGAATTACATGGCTTTTTACGGTGTGCGGACTGATGGAAAGGATCTCGGAGATTTCGATATTGGTGGCGCCTTCAGCTACTAAGCGAAGTACCTGAATCTCACGGTCCGTAAGGTCGGTTTGGATTTCATTTTGATTATCTTCAAGGAGAGCCTTTTGTTCCTGTTCAAGGTCGATCACCTTTTTTTCAAGTTTTTCAATCTGTTTTTTCTGCTTTTCAAGGCGAAGCACGCGTTTGGCGGTGTCAATTTCAATCGATATGGTGGCTTCAAGGTTCCCTTCGCTGTCAAAAACAGGGTAGGTTGCAGTTTCTGATATGGGATCTATTAAATCAGGGCATTTGTCGGGGGTTGTCTCACTTTTGCTGATGGCCGCTGCAAAAGCCATACAGGTCGGATAGCCGCATTCTTTGCAATTTGTTTGGGGCAGTAGTTTGAAAATATCAAAGACCGAAACCGGGCTATATTTTTTAAAATTCGGTTTTAGAGAATCTTTATTGACGTAAAGGTCGTTTAGAAAATCAATCAAGCGTTTAACGAACTTAAGGGCTTGGCCCTGCTCTGTAAAAGGCGCTGCAATGACATCGCTAGGATATAGGGTGCAGTGGATGCCGTCCATATTAAACTGGACATATTCGGGTTGGTCGTAAAACTTGGCATCTTGAAACGTTGCATTTATATAGGGGAACAATTGGCGAACATCATTATCCAGCTTGAAGTGAGCACCCAACATACCTCCGGCCATGATGCCCGCCTTTGATAAAGAAAAATCGGAATATCCTTTAATAAACATATATTAAGTCCTGATAAACCTGGCCTTTTGGACCAAATTAAAAACAACGGCTATGCCGTAAATTAAGGTACATGGAGTTCAAAGGTTCAAGGTTCAGAGGTTAACCCTGAACGTGGAACCCTGTAAGTTAGGTCACACGTTTCTGGGATAAAGCAAAACCTAGTCCTCTGAGCCCTGATGTTTACTCCCTATATATAAAATTTTCGTTATTCTCAATTATTTATTTTCGACAAAAAAAAATCTCCCAACCAGCAAGATGGTTGGGAGATTTTTGTTAACTTTAATTTGGGTTTTTCAAACCTTACGCTGCCAGTTGGAATGCCCTTTCAGCGGCGTTGCGAACTTCATCTGGAGTAAACGGTTTCGGAAGATAATCGATAACACCCATCCTGGAGCTTTCCACAGCAGTCTCAATGCTGGCATATCCGGTAATAATGATAATC
>CAZQOH010000227.1:0-4322 GCA_964594355.1 uncultured Desulfobacterales bacterium | reverse complement strand
AAATCATCTTGACAGTAAGTTTTTTGTGATGATATTTATCTATTATTAATCCTTGCTCTAGATTTTTATCAGGGCTTTAAATCCATAAGGAGGTTTTATGAGAAGATATGAAACAATTTTTATTATTGATCCCGATCTTTCAGATGAAGAAAGGAACCCCGTTGTAGAAAGATTGCAAGAAATCATAAATCAGTATGGCGGATTTCTAGTAATTATCGATGAATGGGGATCAAAAAAACTTGCCTATGAGGTCAAGAAAAAGGTACGTGGTTATTATATTCGAATCGATTATTGCGGGACCGGAAAACTTGTAAACGAAATAGAACGATTTTTCCGAATTGATGACAGAGTCATGAAATATATGTCGGTCCTGCTTGAAAGGAAAGTGGACGTTGAAAGAATAAAGGAAGAAAAGGCCAAATCAGAACTCGAAGAAGATCTGAATACTGAAAATGATAAACTTGAGGCCACCCAAAATCTTTCATATGCTTCTGAATATGAATCAATAGGGGATAAAAAAACTCACATCGAAACTAACGAACAGGAGTAGTAATATGGCTGCAGCTTTCCATTACGATAGAAATAGAAATAAAAATGGCGACAAGAAAAGAAGAATATATCATCGTCGCAAAGTCTGCCGTTTCTGTGCAGATAGCAGTTTGATAATAAATTACAAAGATCCAAAATCACTCAGATATTTTACATCAGAGCGCGGCAAGATAATCCCGAGACGCATATCAGGAACTTGTGCAAAGCACCAGCGTTCCCTGGCAAGTGCAATTAAGCGCGCCCGTACTATTGCTCTTATGCCTTATGTGGGCACAATGGATTTATAGTTAATAACCTATTGAGACCTTTGATAAATGTTCAATGCTGCAAAAGGGGGCGTTTTGCAAAGGTTTCATATTATTGAAGCCCATGACGTAAAGAGACCTTTGATAAATGTTCAATGCTGCAAAAGGGGGCGTTTTGCAAAGGTCTCCAAAGGTCTCGCAAAGGAGCAGAGGATAGTGCCTATTATCGCTCAAGGGGGGATATCAAAGGATATTATAAATGGTATTGCAATTACATGCTTCATATTTGCATTATCAGTCTTTATACCGATTTTCGGTTTTCTAGTTTCCCTTTTAATACCCTTACCAATTATTTTCTATCGTTCGAAGCTAGGCAGGACAACCGGAATTATTGTCCCCGTCGTAACAATCATTATAATGGTTGTTATACTCGGAGGAATATCGATCGATATCTTGTTCTTTATTGAACTTCTGCTGCTTGGTTTTATCCTGAGTGAGCTTTTCGAGTTAAAGCTTCCAATTGAAAAAACGATACTGTATGCATGTAGTGCCGTATTTTTTATGGGTATTGCCGGCTTGCTCTTTTACAGCAATATATCAAATATACCAATCAAACCTTTAGTTTCAGAATACGTAGCAAAAAACCTTGAGCTAACCATGGTTTTGTACCAAAAAATGGGGGTGTCGGAAGAAGGCATCCATATGATTTCAAATTCGCTTGAAAATATTCATTATATTCTTGTACGAATCATCCCTGCTGTAGTAATAACCTCAACTCTTTTTGTGACTTGGGCAAACCTGTTGATAGCAAAGCCGATTCTTAAAGGAAGAGATCTCTTTTATCCAGATTTTGGTTCTCTTAATCGATGGAAGGCACCTGAATTTCTTGTCTGGGGTGTCATTGGATGCGGTTTATTACTCCTTTATCCAGATAAAGCTTTTAAGATGTTCGGTTTAAACGGCCTGATAATCTTTATGATGATATATTTTTTTCAGGGCGTCGCTATTGTGTCGTTTTATTTTGAAAAGAAGCAATTTTCCCGACTGCTGAGGGTTGTTTTATACAGCCTCATTGCCCTGCAGCAGATAGTTCTGCTTGTTGTTATCGGGATTGGTTTCTTTGATATATGGCTGAATTTCAGAAAATTGGAAATAAAAAAAAGCAACTCTTAATCCGGATAAGCTGGAAGGGTTAATATTTATTTGTTATTAGTTATTCGCTTAATGTCAGTTATTTAAAATCTATTTTCATCATCCCATTAGCGAATAACAAATAACCAATAACTTAAAACGCATAATCTTCATGCAAAAAATTTATTATCATGTAAAGCACAATTTCAGAATAAGAAACTAACTAGTTTTTATCTGGAGGTTCAAAATGAAAGTAATCTTGAAAGAAACAATAAATTCTCTCGGTATCATTGGCAGCGAAGTGACAGTGGCAAACGGCTATGCCAGGAACTATCTCTTACCTCAAAATAAGGCTGTGCCGGCAACCCCTCAATATCGTAAAATGCTGGAACAAGAAAAGTCTAAATTTGATCTTCAGATTTCCAAAGAAAAAGAATTTGCCGAGGAAATGGCCGAAAGACTTGAAGGTATATCATGCAAAATTGCAGCAAAAGTTAGTGAAAAAGATCGTCTCTATGGTTCGGTTTCAACCCGGGATATTTTAAATGCCCTTACAAACCAGGGTGTTGAGGTAGAAAAAAGAATGGTTCTACTCAGTGAACCCATCAAAAAAATTGGTGCCTACAAAGTCCCTATCCGCGTCTATAAAGGGGTTGAGCCAAAAATAACTGTTGAAATAGTACCGGAATAAGAATTTCTGTTCCCAATAATTTATTTACCATCAATCATAACATTCAGTCAAAATCAATGGCCGATACCCAATTGCAAACCAAAAAAGATCCCTCTTTATTTAAACTCCCCCCCCAGAACCTTGAAGCAGAGGAATCTATATTAAGCGCCATACTTATTGATAATACAACATTACTTGACGTTCTTGAAATTCTTTCTCCTGAAGATTTTTATAATTCTGCTCATCAAAGGATCTTTGCCGCAATAACCGAACTCTTTTCAAAAAGTGAACCTATTGACTTAGTGACTCTTACCAATATTCTCAAAGAGCAAGATTTATTGGAAAAAGTAGGCGGCGCAATCTATTTGGCCAGACTCGTTGATACTGTCCCTCTTGCTGTTAATGCTCAACACTATGCCAGGATCGTCCATGACAAGGCATCTTTAAGACGTCTTATTGAAAAGGCAAATAAAATCGCCAAACGATGTTTTGACGATCAGGGTAATGTTGATGATGTTATCGACTTTGCTGAAAAATCAATTTTTGAGGTATCAGAATCAAAATCTAAGCGAGAATTTTATTCCATCAGTGAAATCATTGAAAGCAATATTGATGCACTCGAAGAGCGTCAGGGAAACAAAACCCTTGTGACCGGCGTTCCCACGGGTTTTACCAAACTTGACGAAAAGACCGCAGGGTTTCAGAATTCTGATCTTATCATCATCGCAGGGCGCCCAAGTATGGGAAAAACGGCATTTGCACTTAATATTGCAAGAAATGCTGCCGTTGATTCAAATATCCCTGCTGCAATATTTTCTCTCGAAATGTCAATGGAACAACTGTCGATGCGTATGCTCACCAGTGAGGCAAGAATTGATTCATCCCGCTTAAGAGGTGGTTTCTTGAGTCAGGATGACTGGAGGCGGATCACAGATGCCGCCGGAACCTTAACAAATGCCCCTGTCTATATTGATGATTCCCCCTCTATTTCAGCAATGGAAATTAGGGCAAAAGCACGAAGACTTAAGATGGATAAAGGCATCGGTCTTATCATTATCGACTATCTACAGCTTATGCGGACTCGTAGCACAGCCGAACGGAGAGACCTTGAGATCTCAGAAATATCGCGATCCTTAAAGGCTCTAGCAAAAGAGTTAAGTATTCCGGTTGTTGCACTCTCCCAGCTCAATCGAATGCTTGAACAGCGTACTGATAAACGGCCAAAGCTTTCAGATTTACGAGAATCAGGTGCTCTTGAACAGGATGCCGATGTAGTTGCCTTTATTTATAGAGATGAGTTATATAACGAGGATGAAAATAATCCCAAAAAAGGCACGGCAGAGATACTAGTTAGAAAGCAGAGAAATGGACCTACCGGAAATATAATATTGACCTTTGTGAATGAATATACCCGTTTTGAAAATCCGGCACAAGAAAGTGAATTTTGATATTTGTAGAAAGTCATTTTTGATAAACTCGTAAAAAGTTATTTGCGAGCGAGATTGAGCATTTTTGGAAAAAGATTCATGAAAAGCTGAACGTTAAAAATTGCAAGCTGTTTGAGGGCGATAGCCCGAGTTCTTGCAATTTAGAGAAGCTTTTCAGGAATCCCAAAAATGGTCACAGAGTGAGCAAATTGTACTTTTTACGAAACCATCATTTTTTTGACTTTTACTAAACCATTATATTTTTATATTTTTATTTGTATGAAAAGGCTTTTTGGAAAT
>CAZQOH010000226.1:0-4323 GCA_964594355.1 uncultured Desulfobacterales bacterium | reverse complement strand
TTGAACAAAATTGAGCATTTTTCAAAGGTCTCGTTTAAGTATCTGTTAAAACAATATAAAAATAAAAACCTAACACCTAAAACATAACCTGCCCGCCATCGCGAGCTCAGGCGAGGCCCCGCCAAGTCGGGACAGGCTGGGCGGAAACTTGATGAATTCGTCTTTTTACGAATTCATTAATATTGTTCATTTTGTAGTTAAATTCTATGAAATATTTGACAAACATTTATTTTTAATATAAATAATCCGAAATTATTCAACTTCAAAGACTCAAAGACATAAAGAAAAACAGTAAATCTTTTATGGAGTGGCATCAAATTATAAAATGAAGATTCAAACATTTAAAATATTGTTTATACTTTTAATAGTCATTTTTGTAGGTCCAGAAGTTTCTTCATCATCGAATAAAGGAAAAATTTCCGAAAGTATTCCTGATGTTTTTGTTTTATTTGATACAGAAAAGGAAACTGAATACGCAATAGTAGTCGAAAAAAGTACCCAACAGCTTTTTCTTTATGCATATGATGGAGTGTATAGAGAAATTTACCGAACAAATTGTTCAACCGGCGAAGTTTCCGGGGCAAAAACCAAATCTGGAGATAAAAAGACTCCAGAAGGTGTCTATTTCTTTATCAAAGAATATAAGAAGGAGGATCTTTCACCTATATATGGTACCAGATCTTTTCCCGTGGACTATCCTAATATTTTTGATCGTATTGCAGGCCACGGTGGTAATGCAATTTGGATGCATGGAACGAATGAACCAATAAAACCATATAATTCTAATGGATGCGTTGCACTGGAAAATGATGACATAGATAAACTTGCAAAATATATCACATTAAACAGAACACCAATTATTATTGTTGATAAACTTTCGTATTTACCCTCTAATTCTGTAAATGGAATGAAAGAATCCTTCTTAAACTTTTTTTCGCAATCGAATGATGCGCTTGAAAAAGGAACCTATCATGAATATCTAAAGTATTACGATCATGAATATGTCCCTGATATTTCATGGTGGGCCGACTGGGACAAGCTAAGAAAAAAGCTTTCTGTATCTTACACCCCCTTTTCCTTAAAGCTTGAAAGAACATCGGTTTTAAAACATAAAGAAGTTTATGTTGCTCTGTTTGACTTATATATAATAGCAAAAGAAAAGAGAATGTTTGCTGGAACCAAGAAACTATTTTTAGCTGATAAAGGAAATCATCTCAAAATAATTGGCGAGGAATATCAATATTTATTGGACAAGAAAAAGAAATATAAACGGAAAAATCCGCTTATAACTGCATCTCGTAAAATAAAATTAGCGATCGATGATAAACGTAAAATTCCGGATATGATTGATGGGTGGTTGAAAGCGTGGTCTTCCAAGGATATAAAACGATATGCTAACTATTATTCAAAAGATTTTCGCTCACAGGAAGGGGTAAATCTGAGAAAATGGTTAAGATATAAAAGCCGTTTGAATCGTAAATACGATTATATTCATGTTTCAGGGGATAATCTGGTAATAAACAAGGACCTAAAAAAAAGTACTGTTTCTTTTGTTCAAACTTATGTATCCAGCGGATACAGCGGTGTGGGTTTAAAAAAGCTAATTATAAAACGTGAAAATGGGCAATGGAAAATCTACCGAGAAACTTGGGAAAAGATGTAAATAAATTAACCGTGCCAAATCCCTCAGAAAGGGCAAGACACTGGACTCTTTTGTTTGTGGAAAACCACGGGAAAACAATATCTATCAAAAGATTTAAGGGTTTTGCGATTATATCAATATTTTTTCTGATTGTTTTAATAACTGCAACGGTTTGCCTTTATTTTCTTTTCAAAAACGAAAGAGAACAAAATAAGAATCTGATGAATACCCTGGCTCAATTCCAACAACAGGTTGTGTCTTTGAAAAATGATAGGGAAGTGCTCATGGCCCGTCTAGTTGTTGCAGAATCTAAGATCGAAAGCAGCCAGGTTAAGACGGAAGAAACACTACCAGAAAAAATGCTTGACAATAATGATCTAATTAGTTCTTCCAAAAAAAGTGAATCGGATGCAACCGAGTTAGAAAAAATTAATCTGTTTAACAAAACACAAACGGAAGAAAAATTTACAACTCTTGAACCCAATACATCTGTTCAACCTGCAAAACCTTTAAGAGTTATGGTTGATAAATTTAATATTTACCATAAACTAGACATTAACACCTTAATTATGGAATTTACATTAAGAAATATCGGTCCAAGAACGGAACTTGTTTCAGGAGATGTCATGGTAGTATTAAAAGATGACGAAGTGAACATGGATAACTGGATAACAGTTCCATCCGGGGCCGAAGTATCAGAACAAATCTCCAGAAAGAAAAAAGGCCATGCCTTTTCTATTTATCGCTTTGTAACTTTAAAATTTAAAATAATGGGTGAAACCTCTCCTGATCGGTTTAAAATTGCCACAGTATTCGTATTTTCCCAAAAAGGTGATCTGCTGTTAAAAAAGGACTTCCCGATAGAAATAAAATCAGCGTATGCTCCAACCCCAAAGAACTTTTGTTATGCATGAGGTATAATGCACGATAATAGATCTGAGGTCTTCGAAATCTGTACCCTGTATCCTTCATTTAGCAGTATCTTTGTCCCAGATTGTTGTTTTTTAATCGTGTAACTGTTACTAAAAATCAAGGATAGTATATTGATTCAGAAGAGTAAAAAAACTAGATATTATCTGGGCTGTATAATGTTTGTATTTGTCTACATTATCTTTGTTTCTTTCTTACCAGATATAGCCAAGGCCCAAAAAAGGGTCAATTCCGTTTTTTTTGAAGGTACTGATCATGAGCTAAATGTATATAAAATTTATGGTAAAGAACACGGCAAGACACTTATGCTTATAGGAGGTATCCAGGGCGATGAGCCGGGTGGTTTCCTTTCTGTTGATCATTATGCAGATATTAGCCTGGCGAAAGGAAATCTTATTGTTGTCCCTATGGCCAATTTTCAATCTATTTTATTAAATCGCCGCAAAATAAATGAAGATATGAACAGAAAGTTTGCGGAAGATCGTAAAATTAACTATGAAACAAAAATTGTTGCAATATTGAAAAAATTGATTGCTGAAAGTGATTACTTGCTTAACCTGCATGACGGTTCAGGTTTTTTCTCCGAAAAATGGGAAGATAAAAATAGAAATCCAAAGCGATACGGCCAATCGATAATTGCCGATTGTGAAGTTTATGTAAATCCTGAAACAGGAGAGAAAATTAATCTCGGTGTTATGGCAAGATCTGTTTGTGAAAAGATAAATGGAAGTATAAAAAATCCACGCCACTACTTTCACTTCAACAATCACAGAACAATCAAAAAAACCTCCTTACACAGAGAGCAGCGGAAATCTGCCACATTTTATGCATTATACACATGCGGAATACCATCATTTGGTATTGAAACCAGTAAATCTCTTCCCCTGGAAATGAAGATTCGTCATCACAATTATGCAATAAATACCTTTATGGAGAAATTCAACATTATTCCTGAGACACCCGGGATAAACCTTGATCATCCCGAACTCAACTATCTGGTTATTTCGGTAAACGATTCTTTTCCCATTGTTGTAAAGAACCAGCAAACATTAAATATAAAATTTGGTGACACTATTTTGATATCTCATATAGAGGCTAATTACGAGCGGGGATTGAGCGCAGATATTATAGGTTCAAAAAAGATCAACGACATCCGAAAGAAAATCAGGATAACCGAACCTACCCGGATAATTGTCAGGAAGGATTACTATCCATGTGGCAGTGTTTATATTGCACTAGGTGGAAGCCGGAGCAAGATTGCTCAGAATATATCAGTTTCAGGAGGCCCGGCTTTAAGTCATTCAATCCATTCTTTCAGGGCTAGAATTAATGGTATGGAACAAATCTTTCAGAACTATGATCACGCTAAGCTAATAAAGGGCGACTCATTTGAAATTGTTGATGTTATAGGCGGCCCTGGTGACCCCTCTCATTATATTGTGAATTTTAAGGGTTATGTGGGGAATAAACAGAACAATACAGGAGAAGACAGGGGATATGTAATAAACACCGGTAAAGATCTTTGGAAACGTTATTCTTTGAATAAAAAAGGAAAGAAATATCAGGTGATTGTAACATATGATGATAAAATAGTAGGGAAATTATTTGTTGATTTGTGATAACATGTTTTGTAATAGATAATTCTTTATGGTCTCGAAAAAAAGTCAGAAAAGCGATCTTTTTAAGAATTTATCATTCCTGGAATTCCGATATAAGGATTAAACGAGCATATTCGTCATCCAAGAAATGCT
>CAZQOH010000225.1:0-4334 GCA_964594355.1 uncultured Desulfobacterales bacterium | reverse complement strand
AATTGTACCCACGATTAGCTCGGAAGTTCAGACGCTGGTCAATCGGAACATATTTTTGACAACCGGTATAACCGTTTATAGGTTCAGGGTTCAAAGCTTCGGGGTTGGTGAAGGTTAACAAAAGAAAAGTAACTCTTCCCTCCTGACCACGGAACCTTAAGTGCTTGCTGGTCTAAAAGCAAGGTCAACGAAAGAAGGGAGGTCAATATGTCACATGGAAATGAGATTAAAACGATTGGCGTCATTGGAGCCGGTTTTATGGGTGCAGAGCTTGCCTACGTGGCAACGGTGTCGGGCTTCAATGTGTTAATGAAAGATGCCAATATGGAATTGGCGGAAAAAGGAAAACAGAAAATAGAATATATTTATAATAAACAAATTAGCAAAGGACGTGTAGAAAAAGAACAAATGGAAAAAGGCCTTACGCTCATCAAGCTCGTGGATACCTACGAGGACTTGAAGGACGTTGATTTTGTCATTGAAGCTGTAAGTGAGGATATAAAATTAAAGGAAAAAGTCCATCAGGACCTTGATAAAGTCTGTCCTGAGCATTGTATCATTGCTTCCAACACCTCTAATATTTCCATTACTAAACTGGCCGCCGCTACACATCGGCCCGATAGATTCATCGGTATGCATTTTTTTTCACCGGCACGTGTTATGAAGCTAGTGGAAGTTATACCCGGAATGGAGACATCGGATAAAACAATGTCCATAACGCTTGAACTGGCCGGAAAAATGGGGAAGGAACCGGTTAAATTAAAAAATGAATGCGTCGGGTTTATTGTAAACAGACTCCTGCAAATTTTTGAGGATGAAGCAATTGCCTTGGTTGAAGAAGGGGTTGCAAGTGTCGAAGATATTGACAAGGCAGTTAAGCTGGGACTCGGTCATCCCATGGGTCCCTTCGAATTAATGGATTTTACGGGCATGCAGCTTCAACTGGATAGTTCTGAAATAATGTTTGCCGAATATGGAGAAAGATATATACCCCGACCCCTGTTACGAAGGATGGTTTCTGCCGGAAGATTTGGGATAAAAGCAGGGAAAGGTTGGTATGACTATCCTGAGAAATAGCAAAACTTAGGTAATAATATCGTTTCAATCTATTGGAATGAATGAACAGGGAGGAAAAGATGTCAGATAACGGTTTGGTTGTGGAAAGAAAAAAAAGATACATCATTGTGACCATGAACAGGCCACCGGTCAATGCGCTGAACCAGGCCACCGTGGTTGCGCTGGACAGCTTGCTTGATGAGCTTAGGGAAGATAAAGAGGTTCGAGCATTAATAATAACCGGTGCCGGAGATAAAATGTTTTCAGCAGGAGCGGACCTTAATGAGCCCCTTGGCGGTTTAGAGAATCTGAAATACTGGCAAGATATCGGTTCTAAAATAGCTGGTTATCCCAAGCCGATTATAGCTGCTTTTAACGGTCATGCACTAGGGGGTGCTCTTGAATTTGCATTTGCTTGCCATTTCAGAATAATGAAAGAAACTGCCTATGCCTGTCTCGCGGAAAGCAATCTGGGAATTTTTCCCGGTTCAGGCGGCACACAGAGATTACCCTTGCTTGTGGGGACATCAAAAGCCTTGGAGTATATGATATTTGCAACCAAAGTTCCGGCTGATGAATGTTTGCGAGTGGGGATGGTAGACAAACTTGCCAAAGAAGGAGAGACACTTCAAGAAGCCGAGAAATTAGCAGAAGCGCTTGCAGAGCGTTCACCACTGGCGACCAAAATGATCATTGATTGCGTAAATAAGGGGGTTGGGGCTTACATTGAGGAAGGTCTTAAGGTTGAACGAGAAAATTTTGAAGAATTAATACATTCTGATGACTACGAAGAAGGTGCAAAAGCATTCATGGAAAAGCGAAAAACAAATTTTAAGGGAATGTAATGATAGATTAAAAATATATTCTTTGTGCCTTTGTGTCTTTGTCGTAGAAATAAATTTTAGTCTCGGTTTATCCGGGTTAAGAAATAAAGAGAAAATTATAACAATAGAAACGAGGAGAGAAAAATGAAAGAAGCAGTTATTGTTGATGCCTGTCGTACAGCATTTGGAAAAGCACGTCCGGGCGGTATGTTTTTTAACACCAGGGCCGAGGATTTATCCATAGCGGTTGTCAAGGCATTGGTTGAAAGAAATCCTCGGATGGATGTGGAAGAAATAGAAGATTTACGATGGGGTTGCTCTGCTGCACAACATGAACAAGGATCAAATTTGGCAAGACGATTGGTGTTAATGTCGGGTCTTCCGCATTCCGTGGGCGGCTGCACAATGATACGTTATTGCGCTTCCAGCCTTGAAACCATAGCAAGTGCAGCCCATGCGATTAATTTTAATGCCGGAGAGGTTTTCATTGCCGGGGGAGTGGAACACCAAAGCGTCTGGGATTACGAATGGTTTGAAAATGGACACTACCCGGATTTTTACAAGGTCTGCAATTGTAATCCTGCAATGGATAACATGGGAATAACAGCTGAAAATATCCTGGAAATGGATAAATATTCCATCAGCAGAACCGACCTGGACAAGTTTGCTATGGAAAGTCAACAGAAGGCTTGCACAGCCATTGAGATGGAAAAATTCAAAGAGATGATCATTCCGGTAAATGCTCAGCAGACAGACGGCTCTTTTAAACTCTGTGACACCGACGAAGGGCCACGACCAGACGTTACAATGGAAAAGATGGCCACACTAAAGCCGGCCTTTAAAAAAGGAGGATTGGTAACGGCCGGAAATAGTTGCGGCTTAAATGACGGCGCTGCCGGAGTTCTTGTAATGTCCATGGATAAAGCAAACGAGCTGGGAGTGAAACCGGGATTAAGAATAGTTTCTACCGCCATTGCAGGGGTCAACCCTGAAATCATGGGGATTGGACCGGTGCCTGCTACGCAAAAAGCGCTTCAAAGAGCGGGATTAAGTATCGATGATATAGATCTGGTTGAGATGAATGAGGCGTTTGCCGCTCAGGTGTTGGCGTCCTGTCATGACCTGGGCATTGATCCTGAAAAAATTAACAGATATGGAGGAGCCATTGCGTTCGGTCATCCTGAAGGGGCATCCGGTGCGAGACTTGTCAATTTTCTGTTTTACCAGATGAAAGAAGATCCCGAACTCCGTTATGGATTGGCAACCATGTGTGTAGGTCAGGGTCAGGGGGCTGCGATCATCATCGAGAATCTGAATCGAAAATCTAAAATTTTTCCTTAAGCACCTTTTCCACAAATACTGGTTTTGGAATTTGATTTTGATTGAGCATAATTTGTTCGGTCTGCTTCCAGGCGTCCATATCAATCGAACCGATATCTATATCAGCCTTTGGCTTGATGAGCTTCCGGGTAACGGCAAGCTGTTTCTTGAGAGTTTGTAAAGATGTATCTTTGTCAAACTGTTGAAGCGTTTCCAAGGCTTTTTTCTCATTAGCAGGGTCAAGGGATTCCCGCCATCCCCGAAGAAGGGCACGGGTAAATCTTTGTACGATCTTTGGATGTTCCCTCATCATACGCTCTGATGTAACAACAGAGTTCGCAACAAACTTAACACCGAATTCAGCAGGAATAAAAAAAGCAACCTCCTCTCCTTCTTTGTGAAGCTTTTCGCTAATAAAAATTCCCTGGGTATTCCGATAGACAGGCCAAATATCTACTTTGCGTTTGTAAAATGGTGTATAATCGTACCGCACACTAAAAAGTTTAATTTCGTCATATGAAATCTTACCCTTTGCAAGCAAGGTACGCATTATGGTTTCATCATTTCCACCGTAGGTGATACCGATGGTTCTTCCCTTCAAGTCCTCAAGACGTTCTATGGGAGGGTCACTTCTTCTATAAATCCATTGGAGAGGGTTAATCTGAAAAAGCTGGGCAATAACAACTAATGGTGAACCTTTGGAAAGCGCCCTGATTATCTGATCTGCCGATGCGATCCCAAATTGCGCGTATCCTAGTTCAAGTTCTTTAATCGCATCCCTCTCCGGACCACCCTCCTTTATTGTTACTTCGAGTCCTTCATTAGCAAATATTTTTTGGGCATCCGCATAAATGTCACCCACCACACTTGCATTGAAAAGCCATTTGAGCCTGTATGTCAAATGATCTTTGGATTCTGCGGCTACGGCCCAATTACTCCAGGTATAAACCAAAAAAATCATAAAAACTGCAGTAATAATAATAGATATTTTCTTAAATAGGCGATCCATAAAACTATACCTCCTTTTTTTAGCAGAGCTATATAATTTAAACTATACCGGTTGTCATAAATATGTTCCGATTGACCAGCGTCTGAACTTCCGAGCTCATCGTGGGTACAATTTGAAGCGTTCTA
>CAZQOH010000224.1:0-4340 GCA_964594355.1 uncultured Desulfobacterales bacterium | reverse complement strand
TGATTTTGCTTCTGGTTAAAAGATAAGCATCCTCCTGACTGGATGATAGATGCCAGGTTGTCTATGTGTGTAAGGTGATAAATTGGAGTTGGAATTGGAGCCGCCATATCAATTATCCTGTTTTAATTTTAACCTTATTTCTGCCCTAGAAGCAAGCTTCGTTTTCCTTACAACCTAACCCTGACCTTGCCGGTTAATAGGTCGTGCATGAGACCTTTTATCGCCAAATCACCCGGGACTGGTCCTTCACAAGCGGTTTTCCCAAGATAAGGGTATTAATCCGGGACTGTTCAACATATACGCCTTCAATGCGGTTTGAAGAAACGACGCTTTCAATCAAGGCGTGTTCGCGAAGAATTTTGAGTTTCTGAGGCGATTGATGAGTGAACAATTCCTGCTTGCCCTGCGCTTTACTCAAATCGGCAATATACCAACTGGCGATTTTGGGGATCGTAGATGGTTCCGCAGAAAATTGTCGCAATGTCATCATAACAATATCTTTCCGTTTATTCTTTATAACAATCAACCAGGGGTTCTTCGCCTTTATCGAATCCCTCCCACACACAAAAATCCAGTATAAAATGTTTTAGAAATTCCGGTCCATTATCCCCCAAAATGCCAATATTTCAAAAACATCCTCTATCTATTCTCACTATTTCCATTTTGGCTGTAAAACTAACGCCGGTTAATGATACTTGATGGTGTCCAAATGTGGACCAACGTATCCGATGATAAAATCTCCAGTACTAAGATCTGGAGGGCAGAAATGAATCCTCAGGTTTTGCCCTCTCTGTTTACTATGCCAATCAAAAAGCCTTGTACTTCCGTCAGGACAGAGGAACTTTCTTTGATAACCATAGTGTTCCAGGGTTTTGGGGGATTCCCTTGAGGCTTCAATACCCATTGCAGTATAATCAGGAGTAAAACTCTCGTTCTTCATTCTCATTCTTCTAAAATATTCGTTCATCTTTGCAAGGTGCCTTCTAATTATCTTAAAATTACGTGCACCAAAATCGAGTTTATTTAATTGGTTTCTAACGCAATCACAAAAAGTGAGCTCTGAAAATAATTCGGCTTTTCTTTTCCATAATTCATCCCAAAATGAAACATTTTCTAAGATTTCTCTGGAAAGCTCCTCGACAAAATTTTCAACGGTACTCGGTTCGTAGACATTCAACACTTCAAATTCTGCGAAAGGAGTTTCACCTTGTCGATACTCTAAATTGATTCGTTCAACATCAAAATTGTTAGCATCCTGCAAACTCGACAAAATTCCATCAAGAAAAACAGCACCAGCTAAAGAAGTGTTGCTAACATCGTCTCCCTGGAACCAGCACTCATGATAATCAAGTTCTTCATCCAAAATAGTTTCAATATATGGCCCCTTCCGAACTATGGTTTTAAACCAGACCATCTGATCGCGATTTATATCATTTAGCCATTGGTACACATTATATCCACGAAAAAGTTCTTTTTGCCAAAGAGTCATTGAGGTGCGAATAGGATCCGTTCCACGAATAGATCTAAGGGATCTTATTACTGAAATCAGATCATTCATAAGCCGATGAGAATCCATCAGTCCGTTCGCTTGAGCTTGAAAAGATAGTTCATTGACCAACAAATACATTAGAACAACTCCTCCAAATCTCGCTCAAACTGATCAAAGAATCCTTCCGGCCAAGTATCTATCCCACCATCTAAAGATATTCGAGGCTTACTGACCACATTGCTGCCCAAATCTGCGCCACGGGCAAAGAAATGTATGTGAACGTCATCATTTCCTATAATTTTCTTTTTTACAGACTTGCGAATACCATTCAAAACATGATCACTGTGAGTTTCTACAACAACTTGAACTCCATGGGCTGCGACTTTAGATAGAAACTCTCCGATTCGTGATTGACCCGCAGGGTGCAAGTGAGCCTCAGGGTTTTCAACTATTAGCATCGTACTTGGTTCTGCCATGAGACCTGCCACAATAATCGGAAGAGTGTAAAAAATTCCAAAACCCATATTTGTAGGACGAAGATAATGGGTTTGTACTCCATAAACCCTGGTCTCAAGTCGCACGCAATCAGCTCTGTTTATGGCTTCCACGTTGAAAGCTATACCGGGTATTAGCTGCCGCATCCAAAGATGCGTCTGATGATCAAGTGATCGGCTTACCGTGCTTTGATCAGTTGATAAAGCGAGAGATGGAATAGGAGTGGGATCACTTCCAAACTCAGATAGACAATGGGCAGTGTATTCCCCATTTATACCTACATCCATATCCATCCTTGGTGATTCTGTCATCGGATAAGTTAATCTTGGCCCCAAACGCTCTGCCATTAAATAGCAAAACCTTGGTGCAAAGGGGCCCAATGGCGGTAAATCTCCGCCTTCATAAATACCTCTCATGAAATGCTGGTGCGGAGCCTCTTTTTCATAGTTAAAAACCCAACTAAATATCTGCTCCGGTTTTTCATTGAAGCATAAAGTGAAGGCTATACTGTCCTCCTGACTTCCTCCAAATAAGGCATCCTTGGCCGTACCAATCTTGATCAATTCACCATTTAGGGGAAGTTCATTGTCTTTCAGACTTCCCAGACTAAATGCTTGCCTCAATAACAGCAAAGATTGCAGAACTGTTGATTTGCCTGTCCCATTATTTCCCGCTAAAAGAGTAAGCTTCCCAAAAGTTATATTCTGATCTTCAAAACACTTGAACCGTTCGATCCGGAGATAAGAGATCACGATATAGCCTCCTTAATAATATCTAATGTGGTTGAAAACCGCTTATGTACCCTTGTTACACCACCAGTACCCTGGGTGATTGACTGGAAGTAAACATCATCTTTATTCATTTTATCTATAAAGCCATCGATGATGTTGTCTTTATTTTTTATGAGTTCATTTTCATCAAATCCTTCCAAACACACCGACCAGACCTCAAAAAGAGACTTGTTAATTGGATTTCTAACGTACCGTCTTCCATACATTTTGCGGAAGGCATATTCACCAAAAACATCTTCCGAGATCCTCATTGCCCTAAAGAAGTAATTTTCAAGCGCTTTAGTCTCATTAGGTTTCATTTTGTTAATCGATAGCATCGCACTGCTTAAAAATTTATTAAAATCTGATTCTTTGTATTCTGTATATGGTTTATGATGGAAGGCACAATAGCGAAGTACGCATTCTCGATCATCCATACGTTTGGTATTAATGGAACCAGTAGTTGCTGAAAGAAATTCTTTTGAATCTGCCAATTTCATGAGTAGCTTTGTAGCAACTCCCTGATAAAGACAGTGGCGAATTTCTTGTGCCGATAAAACCATACCACCGGTATTAATACGGTAGAAAATGGTGAATTTTACTTCAGCAGGGGTGTCAGGTTTAATAACGTATAAATTCAAGTGCGTCTCTTCGATTTGTCGCTGAAAGTTACGTGGCAGTTCATCAAAATTCTTTCCGTTTAATTGAGCCCCTAGAAATTCAAGATTCTGTAAGCGGAGTTCTTTTTTATTGAAAAAACTATCCAATGTCCATAGACGTTGAAGCCCGTCGACTACCAGCCATTTATTGTCATCTCTAGCATCCAAGTAAAAAGAAGGTAATGGAATCCTTATCAAGATGGACTCTATCAATCGGCTCTGACGTACATTGTCCCATACCACTTTGCGCTGAAATTGTGGCTGGAGATTAATTTCTTTCATTTCAACTTTCCGCATGACTTGAAATATAGTCATTGGTGTAGGATCAACTTTGATTCGGGCTGGATCGTAAGGCTTTTCAATACGTTCTTCACTTAGGGTATCCTCTTTATCATCAATCCCTTTATCAAACTCATACCGATCGCGAGGATTTTTTTTAACTTGTTTATTATCATCTGACATTTTGCAGTCTCCCTGATATTTTAGATATTGTTTAAATATTTTTCGGCAAAATTTATTACAAATATCATCTAAAATTCGGTTCTAACAATTTTTACCTACACCTTAACCCGGACCTTGCCGGTTAACAGATCGTGCATAAGGCCCTTTTTCTGGAGTTTGAGTTTGTCTCGGTATTGCTCTTCGGTACGGATGCGGGTGTCGTGGATATTCAACGGTTGAATAATTCTGAGCTGTTCTTTGATATCCGGTAGTGGAATTATAAATGACTTAATTCTTTCCAGTGTAAGACGCGTGATAGCGTTTCCTGACATAAGATCCTTGATTCGTTGTTGGCATCCAGGAGAAAGTAGGTAATGAAAGACGTATTCCGAATGTAGGGTTCTTTCATCACATCTGATAAAGGCTACGCTCGATAATAGGCTGACTGGCTCATTCAAATTGTTGATAGCCGCGTTCCCTGTATTT
>CAZQOH010000223.1:2331-4369 GCA_964594355.1 uncultured Desulfobacterales bacterium | reverse complement strand
AATGGGTGGCCGGAATGGAGCGGAATGGGTGGCCGAAATCAAGCGGAATATCCAGTTAGCTTTATTTGGAAACACAGCGCATTGGATTCAAAAAAATATCGAATCCTTTGCGCCCGGTTAAAAATCTATTGAAATAATTGCTAAAAAAAGATAAAAACAGAGCATTGGATTTTCACTTTTAAAACTGTGCCCAAACCAAAAAACCCCAAAAAAACCGCGAAATTGTGCCTTTTCTGTGACCGCCATAACCAAAAAACCCTAAAAAAGCCTAACATTTCCCAACTTCTTAGGCACAAAAAGCCAATGAAATCAAGGTAGTTATCTGAAATCATTGGCTTTTCAAAATGGCCTTTTCGAATTAGGAATCCAATGCTCTATCCACTGAGCTACGGGGGCGAGGATTATTCTACATAAAGTTTTTGGTTGGGATATATTTTGCTTCTGTGTGTTAAGTGATTTATCCGGAGAAAATGTCCCAAGGACATATTATGCTTATGTGCGATCGTATACGGACTGTCTCCGTGTTTAACAAAATAAACTTTTTTTCCATCACTAGGCGGACTTACATTTTTGTGCCCGGGTATATCTAAGGTCTGTCCTATTTGAAGAGTCGTCGTATACAAGTTATTTAGTTTCTGAATTTTTCTGGTTGTGGTTCCATAACGTTTGGCAATAATCCAAAGTGAGTCACCTCTCTTTACGACATGTGTAGATGCTTGCTCATAATTTTTTTTGATAATTTTTTTTGACCGGGTTATAATTGTACCCCTTAAGGGTATTTTAAGTTTTTTTCCCGCAATAATAAAGTTAGATCTCCGGATATTGTTTGCTCGGACAATACTTTTTACACTGGTACGATATCGTCTTGCAATGACAGAAAGGGATTCTCCAGGCCTTATCCTGTGATACACAAAGGCTCGGCTGCGTTTAGATGAAATAGGTATCTCATTTATCTTTGCAAGTAACATATCACCTTTACCAAGAGGAACCCTAAGAGAATAGTTGCTGTTAGGCAATATATTGTATCGGAGTTCAGGATTAAACTTTTTTAGAAATTTTTCAGATATACCGATTTTTTTGGCTACATCTTTAAGGTGTACTTGTCTTGATATGGTTACTGATTCATATTCTAAAGGTAGATCAACATCTATTAAATCAAAGTCAATTATCTCTGTATTTTTTAAAATATGGAGGGTTGCCATAAATTTTGGAAAATATCTGGCGGTTTCTCTGGGGAGTCGTTCATAAAGATCCCAGAAGTTGTCAAGATAATTTACATTCTGGGTTCGAATTACACGCAGCACCCTTCCTTCTCCACAGTTATAAGCGGCCAAAACTGTGGCCCAATCACCAAAAATTTGATGTAATTCTTTAAGATATGCAATTGCAGCTTTAGTAGATTTTACCGGGTCGAGCCGCTCATCAACATATATATCGCGTTTCAGGCCAAACTTGTATCCGGTTGATGGTATGAACTGCCAAAGACCAAGCGCTCTAGACCTTGAAAGTGCATTTACCTTGAATCCGCTCTCTATAAGAGGCAACCAGGACAATTCAGCAGGAAGACCGGCTTCTTTAAGAGCTTTAAGGATTTGCGGGCGATATCTGCCTGAGCGTTTGTACGATTGGATAAAAAATTTATACTCTAAACCCTTGAAAAGATTAATTTCTGCCTGGACGTGTTTGTTCATCACCATGGGAATGGCGTTGTGTCCTCCATTTACGACTATATTGCGTGAAGCATGGATTTCAAGGATACGTTTTGAGATCATAAAGCGAAGGTCTTCTTTCTGCTGCATTAACTTTGGTTGATCATAGTTATCAACCTTCAAGACTAACGAATATGCCTGATCCAAAACTTCAAGAGCCTTATCAAGTTCTCCTTTTTGCCAGAAATCCTGAGCCACCTGACAAAAATCGAGTGCTTCGTCAAGGAAACGTTCTGCCTTTGTGATAGAAGAAACCTTTGGATCTATATCCTTTTTATCATTTTCCGTTTCCTTTTCAGAATGAGAAGGTTTGCTTACATCTGTATCGG
>CAZQOH010000223.1:0-2231 GCA_964594355.1 uncultured Desulfobacterales bacterium | reverse complement strand
TTTCAGTTGATTCAAGGTCACTTACAGTGGTTTCAGGAGAAGTAGTTTCAGTTACGGTTGTTTCCGTTTCAGAAGAAGCAGAGTCAACTACAGCTGTTTTCGTTTCAGAATAAGAAGGTTCGCTTGCATCTGTATCGGTTTCAGTTGATTCAAGGTCACTTACAGTGGTTTCAGGAGAAGTAGTTTCAGTTACAGTTGTTTCCGTTTCAGAAGAAGTATGTTCGTCTTCAGCTTTATCGGTTTCAAGGGAAACAGAATCTGTCACGGTTGATTCGGATTCAGAAGATTCTTTTTTAGAAGAGTCAGTATCGCTTATTATTGGCTGAGAAGAAACTGTGTCATTTGTTTTGGAAGATACAGGGTTTGTGTCCTGCGGTTCCAATATTTTCTGCAGGGTTTGAATACATCCGCCTAAGAGAAGCAACAGCAAGATAGGTAGGATAATAAAAAGAAATTGATTAAAATAAGATTTTCTCAACGGCATATTTAAAAAGATTTAAAAAGAAATTTATTAATTATTTTGCTAAAATTCATTTAATACTTAAAAATGAAAATATTATTACAATTATCAAGAATTTTCTTGTAATATATTTTTTTTAAGATAAAAGAGCAGAAATTATAATGAGATCTTTGAAAAATGCTTCCCGTTGTAGCGGGATTCAAGTTCAAAGTATCAAAAAATTTAATCGCTGATCGATTACAATAATTTAAATATTCTTGTCAAGGATTTATCCTATAAAAAAAAATATTACTGAAAGAAACAAGATGATATTGTTTAAAATTAAGAGAAAATAGGCGAAATATTAAGAAAATAGCCAAATATTATCAATATTATTAAATAATGAGAGATAATAAAGGAAAATTAGACTTGATATTTATAAAATATATTGTTACGAATATAGGTTTGGCTAATCAACATCATTTTTTATAAAAAATAATACAATTCTAAAAGAGACCTTTGAAATATGTTTCCCGCTAAGGCGGGATTAATCGCTCCGATGAAATCGGGGCAGGCATACATACTTGAAGTATTTTTATGATAGCCAGCGTAGCTCAGCTGGTAGAGCTACTGATTTGTAATCAGTGGGTCGGGGGTTCGAGCCCCTCCGCTGGCTCCACTATTTAAGCATTTTTTCATGAATCTTTTTCCAAAAATGCTCAACCTCGCTCGCAAATAACTTTTTAAGAATTTATCATTATTTGAAAAGTAAATTTTAAATAACTTTAAGTTATATAAGGATATATTGAATATTTGTGTATTTTATAAACAGATCAAACTAACTTCTAAATATTTATAATTTTGGATTTATTATTTTAGATATTTCTCTTTCTACAATCTGAGATCCATTATCAGGAATTAAAAGGTGGGGTTCCCGAGTGGTCAAAGGGAACAGACTGTAAATCTGTCGGCGAAGCCTTCGGAGGTTCAAATCCTCCCCCCACCACCATCCTGAGAGAAAGTCGTATGTAGGAGATCCCGTTTAGATTTCGAGATCGACTAAGTACTACATGACTTCCTGCATAAGTCTTACTGAGATTTTCTAAAAAAAATATTCGTAAAGTAGCTCCGGGCTGATAAATTATTTGGAGACAAGAAGAGACCTTTGAGAAATGCTCAATTTTGTTCAAGTTCAAGGCAGGCGAAAATTTTAACCACAGGAATACATTGAGTATTTTGAGGATTAAAATTTAAGTCTAACGCAGAAATTGGGCAAAAGGGGGCGTTTTGCAAAGGTCTCAAGAAATATGGGCGGGAGTAGCTCAGCTGGTAGAGCTTCAGCCTTCCAAGCTGAATGTCGCGAGTTCGAGTCTCGTCTCCCGCTCCAGAATGAATCGTAATGGTAGAATTAAGCGCTTATTATAGTAATATAGACAAAAGATTGTCGATGTTCAACAACCTATTGTATTTGTTTGCTAAAAGAAACTGGAAATTTGAAATTAGATAAATAAGGATTTGATCTTTTTAAATAGATAAAATTTCTTTCAAAGGTCTCGTAAAATGCCCACGTAGCTCAGTCGGTAGAGCGCTTCCTTGGTAAGGAAGAGGTTTCACCGGTTCGATTCCGGTCGTGGGCTCCATGATGTATAAGGATTGTCGAAAATGAGTGGTTTCAATTTATACGAACCTTGTGTGTCATGAAATTAAAAGTTTTGATAAATAAATAAAAAAACCATGGGAGGATCTAGATATGGCGAAGGAGAAGTTTGAGAGGACAAAGCCGCATGTAAAC
>CAZQOH010000222.1:0-4375 GCA_964594355.1 uncultured Desulfobacterales bacterium | reverse complement strand
TTATCTAAATATTCCAATACGTTCATGTTTGTATTACGCGAATATGAAAAAATAGTTACCAACTGAGAAGCTCTTGGAAACTTTTCCCCTTTCTTTACGTATCCTGCCCTTGCAAGCTTCATGAGGGATATTTGATCATCCCTGTCTATTACCGTAAAATCCTGGATTCCAAATTTATCCGCCATTCTTCGCATTGTCAGTAAACAAAAGTGATGAAATGTTCCCGCTGTTACTGCATTAGCTGCATCGCCAATACTCAAGTATAATCTATCTGTCATTTCTTTGGCGGCCCTGCGTGTAAATGTTAAAAGAAGTATGCGTCTGGGATCGACTCCTTTTCGCATTAAATGTTCGGCTCGTGCCATGATTGTCAGGGTTTTACCTGTGCCGGCTCCAGCTAAAACCAAAATGTGTTGATCTTTGTATTCAGCAGCTATTTGCTGGTTTTTATTCAAATTTATATTATTGTGCATAGTTTTCATCCCCGTCTAATCGTAATTCAACCCAAAGAATGAGTTGCTTAGTAAAAGCATCAAATTTCAATTTTTACAATTTATTTTTAATCTGCCTATTTGTTTTAATGACTCCAGAACCCCATGAAACCTAACGATAGGGTTCGAAACTTTACTTGCCAAACCAGTTGTCCGCGACCGATACATCTACGTCGACCGGAACATCTTTAAGATAGGCCTTTCCTGCTTCAATCATGGCTTCCTTTAAAAACGCCGCCATATGATCTGATTTTTCATCAGGGCATTCTATGATTATTTCGTCATGCACCGAACCTATTATTTTGAATTCCATATCTTCCGAGATACCGGCTAATAACGATAAAGCTTTTTTAGTGATATCGGCCGATGTTCCCTGCACAGGGGTATTTAATAATTCTGTTATTTTGGGTATACCGTCCCAGATCCTTCTCCTGTTTGAAAGGGTCCTGGCTTCTCTTGTTTCTGTCTCCCGAACCTTTCTGTGCCATTCAGATACTCCTTGATAAGCTTCGAAAAACCTAAATATAAATGTTTCAGCTTGCTGTAGAGTCATGGATACACCATAGGTGTTCTGGGCATATTCCATTAAACCCTTTGCACCCATGGCGTAGATTAATCCAAAATTAACCGCCTTGGCAGCCTGTCTTTCCTGTTTTGTTATCTGAGATTTTTGGGTTACCAATGAAGCAGTTAACCGGTGTAAATCCTCCCCTTTTTTATAAGCCTCAATCATGCGAGCATCTTTGCTTATTTCCGCAACTATCCTCAGTTCTATCTGACTGTAATCGCCAATAATAAGCTTATGACCGGGGGTTGCCATAAAACAGGATCTGAATTCTTTACCCCTGGGTATCCCTTGCAGGTTTGGATCAAAACAAGAAAGACGGCCGGTGGGTGCTCCAATCTGATTATATTCAGGGTGAGCCCTTTCGGTTTTGGGGTGAACATGCTCTGTCAAATTGTTAATCAATGAAAGTTTATGAGCGGCCTTCCGGTACAATATTAAGCTATCGATAAAAGGATGTTTATCTATCAAAGGCATCAGAGTTTCCTGTTTTGTATTATTTATATTGATACCTTTGGATTTAAGAGCCTCCATTAATTGTGCTTGACTGTTCAGGTTTATCGGCCCAAGCTCTTTATTTAAAGACTCTGAAAGCAGTTCCTTTACAAGTGCAAACTTTTGTTTTGCGGTTTCAAGCTTTTCAGTATCCAAAAGAATGCCATTTAATTCCATCTCGACAACGGCCTTTATGCACTCAAACTCCAGCTGTGCCGTTTCTGATAATCCTGCTTGCTTTAATTCTGGAATTAAGATTTTTGCCAGTTGCTTGATTAATTCGACATCCTGGCTATTTTTTTCCAGCGAGTATTCTTTTGACAAGGCAGATAAGCTGTATTCTTTAGCCTTGAGTCCTGCACTTAGAAGCTGCGCGGCTAACATCGTGTCAAAGAATGGTCCAGTTATATAGAGACCGGCATTTTGAATAAATTTTAGCTGTGTCTTAGCATTATGAAAAACCTTAGTCGCCGCCCCGTTAAATAAATCCTTTAAAAGATAAGCCGTGTCTTTTTGTAATTTTTCCAAATCAATTGATATGACCGGAATCTCTAGACATGACAGCTGAATCAATCGGATGTTATCTTTAAAAGGGTCTGTCCCAGTTGGTATCACATTGACCACAAAAGCTTTGCTATCTTTTAATGTGGTGAGGAATTCCTTTAAGGAGTTGTCATCTGAAATTATATTGTAATCTGCTGTACTGGCGGTGACAGGGGTTTTATCTATACTGGTTTTGTCATTATTCTCAGATGTGATACCAGCCGTAACCCAAGCTTTTAGGCTCAAACCACTCTGATATGCCGCCGACGGATCTTTGCCAAAAGGTGTTGGCCAACGGGTTGCATTTGGAAATTGTTTCAGCCACCAGCCCCATGAAGCTTTGGCGCCAGCTTCATCGCTGTCCAATGCAACAAGGACTATATCAGCATTACCTAACATATCAGTAACTACAGTATCCGGTTTGTTTTTCACTGATCCAAGCGCAACGACTACAATAAGATCACCTGCTTCCTGGTTTAATAATATTGCATCCAATTCACTTTCAACGATCATAGCAGCAGTACCATTTCCAAGAACCATGGCAGTATTGGATGAACCCGGTAAAAGGTAATATTTATAATCAGCAAGAGGATCTGATCTTCGGATTTTAATGTTTTGGATTTGGTTATTATTTATAAAAGGTATGACCAACCCGGCGGGTATCCAGAGTTTGCTGAGGTTTCCATCATCTTTTAACTTTCCAGGTAACCCCCATTTTTCCCTTTGACAATAGAAATCTGTCGGGTTCCATCCAAGATTAGCTTGATTGATTGCGGCATCTTTTAACCCGCGATTGTATAATTCCTCTCTGATATTAATACAACAATCACGCCAAAGGTATTCTTTGCTCGACTTGACCAAATTGTTGCCTTGAACCTGCCATTGTTTATTCGGCGATTTAACTGGAGGGGATGGTGTCCATATTTCAGATTGCAACGACCTTAATCTTCTGAGGTTCAACCTATTTGAAGCAGGGGTTATTCCGGAGTAAAGGCATGCATCATGATAATCCATCCCTCTGTGCTCCATCAGGTATTTTATTACACCGCCTGATCTCTCGCATTGCTGACAATACCAATTCCCACCGTTAGGGTTTTCCGGCCAACAACGAAATCTGTCCTCCCCCTCACACCATGGGCAAGGAGAAGAATACGTACCACCGTAAGTCTTAGCTTGGTATTTACAAGAAAAACCATCTTCTTTAAGTAGATTTTTTATATTCATATTATTTCTCTATTAATAGAAGGATAGTAGGATGGTTAGGATGGTTTTTGTTAAGTATTAAAATAAATAAAACTAATATATAAATAATTAAAAGTTTGTGTAAATCGATCTAAACCATCCTAACCATCCTTTTTTTGGAGATATAGAATCTTTGTTGTTACGGAGATATAAGATCTGTAATTAATGTTATTCCCTTGTAATGAAATCTGCCGTCATAACTTTTTTCAAATCTATCTCCCATCCTTTTTCCAAAACTTGTGCCAGTTAAAGGGTTATGGCCGTTGAACTCACACCAAGTCTTGTAGGATTCATAAAGAGAATTAGCTTGTACTTTCTTGCCTGAAATAAGCTCACATCGTTCTTTAATAAAATGGCCGATGATATCCTCTTCTTCTTGATATTCTTTGGTAGCCTCTTTAACAATTTTAGGGGGATTCAAGCCTTCCTTTTGCCAAAGTAAAAATCCTTTAACCAGCCACGCGAGAATTCCAGAAGATTCATTTAACAACTTTTCTTTTAGATCCAAGTCATGTTTTTTCTCGTTGTCTTTATTGGGTTCTTCTACAAAGGATAAAGTAAAAGGGATTAAGTGTATCCTCTGCCATGCTGCATATTCTTCGGCTGGAATACGTGGTTTATGGTTAGTCAGCAAAAATATAGAATGAGTTGGGGTAAATTGTATTTCACGCTTTCCGAATACATTCCGGCCTACAAGAGTATCACCGCCAACAAGCCACTTCATTTTTCCAATATCTATCTTTCTTCCATCATCGGTTTCACTCGCCCAAGCTATACGGCGTCCCCTTAAAGCCATTATATCCGGAGATGGACCGGCGCTTGATCTTAAGTGAGTCTGACTCAATAACATCTCGGACCTTATTGAACCTGCTAAATCACCTCCTAAAACAGCTTTAAGGGTTTCTAAAATAGTTCCCTTGCCATTTCTGCCGACTCCAAATAATATGGTCATCAAATGCGCTTTTGTTAATCCAGAGACCGAATACCCAAGCAGCCTTTGCATATAATTTATCAGATCTTTATTTCCATCAAATATTTC
>CAZQOH010000221.1:2036-4381 GCA_964594355.1 uncultured Desulfobacterales bacterium | reverse complement strand
TTTCAAACAGCTACAATGTTGAAAAAAATGAATTTATCAGTACCTGACTACATTTTATCTATAAAGCCATATGTTCCCGGCAAGCCCATAGAAGCGCTTGAGCGGGAATATGGTATCAAAAAATCTATAAAACTCGCTTCCAATGAAAATCCTCTGGGACCATCTCCCATGGCTGTCAAAGCTATCCAAGATGCCATAGGGAAACTTAACCGCTATCCTGATGGCGGCGGTTATGATCTAATTCAAAATATTTCGGAAAAGTTGAGTGTGGTGCCTGAAAATATTGTTTTAGGTAACGGATCTGATGAGATTATAGGAATGCTAGCTCGCGCATTTCTTCAACCGGGTGATGAAGCTATTTTACCAAAGCCATCATTCCTTATGTATGATATTATGGTTCGCACCGCCGGAGCGACATCCGTATACGTTCCCTTAAAGTCACTTTCAATCGATCTCGACGGCATCAAAGACAAAATTACACCCAGAACCCGCATGATATTTATAAACAATCCAAATAATCCCACCGGGACAATTGTTTCCAAAAAAGATTTTGAGAGCTTTCTGAAAAACATCCCTCCTGAAATTGTTGTGGTAGTGGATGAGGCATATATTGAATTTGTGCGTAATGAAAAATGCCTAAATAGCATTGATTTTATCAATTCGGGGAGAGCATTGGTAACGCTTCGAACCTTTTCAAAGACATACGGTCTTGCCGGGCTTCGAATCGGATATGGTATTATGCCAACTGAAATATCCGACCTATTGAACAGGGTCAGGCAACCTTTTAATGCGAATTCCCTGGCTCAGATCGGAGCCGTTGCGGCGCTGAAAGATGATGCTTTTTTAAGAAAGACCATAAATTTGATTCATGAAGAACTCGATTTTTTATATGATTCCTTAGAAAGGCTTGAAATCAAATATTTTCCGACTCATGCAAACTTTTTTCTCATTGATGTAAAAAAAGACGCCGATGAAGTTTTTGAAAGTATGCTCAGACAAGGTATTATTATCAGGTCTATGACATCTTATGGCTATCCGGAATACATCAGAGTTAATGTCGGGCTTCATGAAGAGAATGTCCGTTTTATTGAGGCCCTGCGAAAAATAATCTGATGCCGGTATCAACACACAACAAAAAACGCCTTGTTATCACTATTGATGGCCCTGCAGGGGCAGGTAAAACTACGGTTAGCAGGATCCTTGCAGACAGTCTCGGTTATAAATATATTGATACAGGCGCCCTTTACAGGGGGATTGCATTTGAAGCAAGGGTTGCAGGGTTAAGTAAGAATGACGATGTAGGTCTTGAAAATTTATGCAATACCCTCAAGTTGAAATTTATTCGAAGCGATAAAGGGATCCGTCTTTTATCAAATGATTCAGATATTACCGATCAAATACGTACTCCAGAGATTACAATGCTTGCCTCTGCACTTTCTGCAAGACCAATTGTAAGAAAATCTCTTTTGAATTTGCAAAGGAATATGGGCAGGAAAAAAGGTGTTGTATTTGAAGGGCGCGATATGGGTACGGTAGTATTCCCCGATGCCGATATAAAATTTTTTCTCGATGCAAATCATAAAATAAGAGCGCTCAGACGCTATAAAGAACTATCACCGGAATCCTCTCAGACAATAGAAGATGTTGAAAAAGATATTTACCGCAGGGATAAAGATGATAGTACTAGAACATTGGCTCCTTTAAAACCGGCAAATAACGCAATTTTAATAGATTCCACCAACCTTTCTGCCAAAAAAATTGTTGACTTAATGCTCTCTTATGTTGAAAAAGCGCTTTAGTTTCATCCATAAATACTTTTTCTCGCCGCCTCCTTCTATAGCGTTTTCAAAAATATGTTCCGATTGATTCCCGTCTAAGCTTTCAAACCCATCGTGGGTCTATTTCGACCGATTTAAGATCGTTTGAATTGAAGATTTATACCGGTTGTAATAAATATGTTCCGATTTTATTTAAAATCAAGTTTTATTAAAATAATCATTGTTTTTTAAAATTTGCTCTGATAGAAGGGAAAGTTTATGCTATATTCTTAACAGGTTTTTGTCAAATTCTTTTTCGATTTGTTTAATACGTTTTTTATGCTGCTATAATCAAAATTAGTTAAAAATTCTTTAATAGCCGCTTAAATGACTTTTGTTTGGGCAACAGACCGTTAAATTATACGCATTAAATTATGGTAAGGGGGTATTATTTTTAATGGAAAATTCTGACAAAAATGATGAGACTGAACAATTAGAACAAAACAATCTTTCAGATCCAGCTGCTTCGCAACAAAATGATGAGACTGAACAATTAGAACAAAACAATCTTTCAGATCCAGCTGCTTC
>CAZQOH010000221.1:0-1936 GCA_964594355.1 uncultured Desulfobacterales bacterium | reverse complement strand
AAAATGATGAGACTGAACAATTAGAACAAAACAATCTTTCAGATCCAGCTGCTTCGCAACAAAATGATGAACCAAAACAAGATTCCTCTCCTGATGACAAATCATCTGAAGATGATCAAATATCTGATGGTAAGATGGAAAATTTGGAGAATATGTATGAGGAGAGTTTTAAGCGCTTCAGAGAAGGAGAGGTTGTCACCGGCAAAATAATTTCAGTAGACAAGGAATATGTACTTGTTGATATCGGGTACAAATCAGAGGGACAAGTACGTATTCAAGAATTCAAAGATGAAGAGGGAAATATAAACGCTAATTTGGATGACACAATAGAAGTAATGGTTGAATGGTGGGACGATGAAGAAGAACGTGTCACCCTTTCAAAAGAAAAAGCCGCCAAGGTAAAGGTATGGGAAGATATCAAGATAATTTACGACAACAATGAAACCAAAGAAGGCGTAATTATAGCCCGTGTAAAGGGTGGCTTTTCTGTAGATATTGGTATTCCGGCCTTTTTACCCGGATCACAGGCTGATTTGCGGCCTATTCGAAACCTCGATGAAATGGTTGGAAAAACGTTTGATTTCAAAATCTTAAAATATAATCGGAAACGGAGTAACATAGTATTATCAAGACGCGTTATTCTAGAAGAGGAGTTCGAATCAAAAAGGGCTGAAACATTATCTACTATTTATGAAGGTAAAGTCATCGAAGGAATAGTAAAAAATATCACCGAGTATGGTGTATTTATTGATCTTGGGGGCGTAGACGGATTGCTGCATATTACAGATATCTCATGGGGACGTGTTAAGCACCCTTCAGAGTTCTTTACTGTAGGCAGCCAGGTAACGGTAAAGATCCTTAGTTTTGATATCGAAAAAGAAAGAGTTTCACTGGGTTTGAAGCAACTCGCTCCGGATCCATGGTCGACTGCTTCAGAACAGTATCCAGTGGGTTCGCGAATAACCGGGAAAGTTGTTAGCCTGACAGATTATGGCGCATTTATTGAATTGGAAGAGGGTATCGAAGGATTGATTCATGTTTCTGAGATGTCATGGACAAGGAAAATTCATCATCCCTCAAAGGTTGTATCGGTTGGAGAGGTTATAGAAGCAGTTGTACTTGATATCAAACCCGAAAACAGGCGAATCTCTCTTGGTATGAAGCAAGTTGTTCCAAATCCATGGGATGTAATAAGTGAAAAATATCCTATTGGAACAACCATTGAAGGTAAAATCAAAAACTTAACAGATTTTGGTATTTTTATAGGTATTGACGAAGGGATTGATGGTCTTGTTCATATCTCAGATATTTCTTGGACAAAGCGTATAAAACATCCATCCGAAATATATAAAAAGGGAGATGTGGTTCAGGCTATAGTCCTTGAAATTGATCAGAACAACGAAAGGTTCTCTCTTGGCATAAAACAACTGGAACCGGACCCCTGGGAAACCGTGAAAGAACGCTATGAGGTTGGAAAAAAGATAACCGGTGCGATTACAAACATCACCGATTTTGGGGTTTTTATAGAACTGGAAGAGGGAATAGAAGGACTTATTCACGTATCTGAAATCAGTAAAGAAAAAATCAAAACTCCTGTTGGAAAATTTAATCTGGGTGATATCCTCACTGCAAAAGTCATGAACATCAACACCGAAGAAAAAAGAATCGGTCTCTCAATCAAAAGACTCAATATTGAAGAGGAAGAGAAATTACTTGCAGAGTATATAGACAACAGTAGACCCGCCAGTTCAACTTTCGGAGAAATCCTACGCGAAAATCTTAAGGAAAAGATGAATGAGGAGTAGCTGGTTATTAGTTATATGGTATTTGACTGATAACAAAAAACTATTAACGATTAGTAAATATCCTGGCCCAGAGGGTCAGGCTTTGGGTTACCCCTGGAAGGGGATGTTTTACTGTTGAACGGGTTAAATCC
>CAZQOH010000220.1:0-4385 GCA_964594355.1 uncultured Desulfobacterales bacterium | reverse complement strand
GTCACCATGTACACACTTTTGAACGTTACCAATATTTTAGCTGTTTGAAAACAAGACCGTGGTACAATTCTACTTTTGCAGTATAGGAAAGTCAAACTCTACCAGTGCCTGTTTTCCCAGCTGGCCCTTAAGGTACTCCAGTATTAGAATTGATAGTCGCTCCTCTCTGTTGAGCACGTTGGCATAACCACCATTTGTGATAATACGGGCAAATTTCTTCTTTGACATGTCTTTGTGGTTTTTGGCGATGCGCTCAAAAGTTATCGAATATCTTTTGATTTTGTCTTCAATCTCTTTTTCAGACATGGCTTTGATCTGCTTCACTCTCAGGGCGAAGTCATCTGAATCAGGTAGAGAATCGGATTCTATCACTTTCTTGAGACTCTCTACGGCACGGATGCTTCCTTCTAAGATGTGGCTGCGCTTGACTACATTAATGCCTAACCAACCGGCTGATAGCCATTTGAAAAGCATAGACACAGTACGGGGTGCTGCATGGTCCACCTCGTAGTATATCTGAACAGAGGAAGAATCATACATATAGGTATCCATCCAGCTGATGTGCTTGCGGTTCAAGCCCTTTATGCCCGAGTAAAAATAATTCCAGTTATCATTATCGATGATAACCGCCTTTTTGCCCGTTTTGGACTTATGCGGCATCTTAGATACGGAGATCAGCACCTTTTTGTCTTTGTGCTTCAAAAGGATAATCAGTCTCTTGTTGTCATAACGGTAGTAAGCGCCTGCAAAGGAGTCCGGCGTGTTTACCTCATACTGCTTACCCCAAAGGAGTACCGGTTTGTCAATTGTGGGTAGCTTGTTCCAGAGCTTGATCTTGTTTGTCACGATGTCGCTTTCAGGATACCACTCGCTTAGGCGCATAACGCTCGGAAATACCACAAAGCTGGGGATGGAGGGATTATAAGCATAACGAAGGATAAGTTCCAGTGACGCACTGACTTCTCTACGCAGGCATGATCCGGTGCTGTTTTTATGTTTAGCGAGATCGAGTTTCTCGGCCTCATAGTCGCCCTGAGCTACAAAATCAAGTAATGGTTCGATCCGTACCTGGTCAAACGCAGCGCCTTTTTTATGAACCAGCTCGAGCAGGTAGTTTAGACCGGTTTCCACCTCTTTGGGTAAGGGGAAATTAGGTTGCTTACTCAAGTCATTTTCCTGGTCTGCATATAAAGGCTGTGACCAATCAAAAAAAATGGTCAAGAAAAGAGTAGATAGGCTAATGACAAGGAATCGTTTTAAAAACTCCTGATGCCATAAATGACGGTGCCAAAATTGTTTTGAAAATAATATATATTTATCCAGCATTTTTTGTAACGCCTTTTTTTTATAATTTATAAATCGTAATATTTTAGTTGTTTAAAACAACGCCGCTTGAAAGATAATTAAATTGAGACTTTGTTCTCAATAATTTCATAATGACTAAAGCCTTTTAGAATTAGTGGAAGTCTTATAATATTGACCCATTTTTTTATATATGCTAATTATCTCACAAAGTAAAAATAAATTAATTGAATATTGTAATATTTTATCTGTTTGAAAACAAGGCTGCTTGAAATTTAATCACCTTTCAAGCTTATTTGTATAAACTGGTTTCAAAGGGCTAAAGTGTTATGGTATTTTAAATTGATTTTGTAATTGAAACAGTAAGAGATGTAGAAAAAAGACTGGCGGAAGTGCATGGGAATCGAACCCACCCGGGACGGTTTTAGCGCCCCACACCGGATTTGAAGTCCGGGAGCCCCACCAGTGAGCTGCGCACTTCCGTTTTCAAAGGTCTCATAATATAAAGTTTTACTTTTTGTCAATAATTTTAAAGAAAGAAAGAATAGGATATTTAATATGCTGGCCTATTTTGACTGCTTTTCAGGTATAAGCGGTGACATGACCCTGGGAGCTTTGATAGACCTTGGCGTTCCCAGTGAATGGTTAAAAGAAACCCTTTGTAAAATTCTTCCGGCAAATTTTGACATATCGGTTTCTACTATTTCTCGTAGTGGTATAAATGCTAAAAAAGTTGAGGTTCTTTTTGAAGACGATTTAACCTCAAGAGATTACAAACAAATAAAATCTATAATTAAGAGCGGTTCTTTGTCCTCGAAAGTTAAAAATAAATGCCTTGAAATCTTTGAAAGACTTGCAAGTGCCGAGTCTGAAATACATGGGTGTCCAAAAGAAGATATCCATTTTCATGAAGTGGGAGGTATTGATGCTATCGTGGATATTGTAGGCACGGTACTTTGCTTAGACTATCTTGGCATAGAGAAAGTAATAGCTTCTGAAATCCCTTTAGGCAAAGGATTTGTTTCCTGCCGACACGGAACATTGCCCATCCCGTCACCCGCAACCCTTTCAATTCTAAAAGGCATTCCGGTTTATGGTTTGGAAATTAAGCATGAGCTAGTAACACCCACAGGCGCGGCAATTATCACCTCCGTTGCCGAATCTTTTCAGAAAATGCCAAAAATGAAAGTAGAAAAAATTGGTTACGGTGCCGGAGAACGTAATTTAAAATCCATACCTAATCTTTTGCGGGTTGTTTTCGGGACTTTGACAGATCTCCAAGCCGGCTACCAAGGGAATCATCAGAAAGAAGTGGTGGTGGTAGTGGAAACCTGTATTGATGATATGAATCCTGAATTTTTTGGATTCTTAATGGATCGTCTCTTTGAAGACGGAGCATTCGATGTTTACTGGATTCCCGTCTTTATGAAGAAAAACCGACCGGGAACAATGGTACAGGTTCTATGCCCGGAAAACCGAAGAGATGCCGTAATTAATCGAATATTATCTGAAACCACTTCATCAGGCGTTAGATACTATGATGTCAGGAGGAGCATACTATCGCGTGAGCATATTAGTGTGGATACGGTTTACGGTAAAGTAAAGGTAAAGCGGATGAAAGATTTTAACGGAAATACCCGGATTGCGCCGGAATATGAAGTATGTAAAAAAATTGCTATTAAAAAGAATATTCCTTTGAGGGTCGTATATGATACAATAACAAAAGAAGCTAAAGTCGATTGATCTTTTAATAGAGACCTTGACAAAAATTATACCAGACTATAGACACGGGCTATGAATTATAGACAAAAATCGGTCATATTTTTTGCGACCGGTTTTTATATTGGAAAAATCCCTTTTGCTCCTGGTACTTTTGGATCTATCATAGGACTTCCACTTTGTTTTGTTCTATCGAAAATTGAGTTGCCGATTGCCGTTTTTTGCACGTTAGCATTTATTTTAATTGCCATACTGATAGCACATGATGCTGAAAAAATATTAAATAAAAATGATCCGGGATGTATAGTCATTGATGAGATCGCGGGTATAATCGTAACACTTCTGGGCATGCCCTTTAACTTAATTACAGTTGCAGCCGGTTTTTTTATCTTCAGAATCATGGATATTTTTAAACCCTTTCCGATTCGAGTTCTGGAAAAAAGATTAACAGGGGGAACCGGAATTGTTTTAGATGATGTGGCGGCAGGAATTTTCGGTAATCTTGCTTTAAGAGCTATGTTGCTCCTAACTTAGTGATCATTTTTTTAATTTAAATAATCTTGGTGTCCTGGTGCTTTTGTGACCTCCGGCTCGGAGAGCAAAACACCCGAACATTTAAAAGAAAGGTGACAAAAAACTTGATGGCAAAAAATTCATCAGAAAAAGATATTGTAACAAAAAAAAAGAGCGGTCTGCGGGAAAATATCGAAGCAATTCTTGTGGCGATAGTCCTTGCTTTATTTATTCGTACTTTTGCAGTTCAGGCATTTAAAATTCCTTCGGGTTCAATGAAACAGACTCTCCAGATAGGTGACCACATTCTTGTCAACAAGTTCATTTATGGTGTAAAGATTCCATATTTGGAAACAACAATTATTCCAATAAAAAAGCCGAGCCACGGGGACATCATTGTCTTTAAGTATCCCGAAAACCCTGACCTTGATTATATTAAGCGTGTAATCGGCGTTGCGGGAGACGTGGTTGAGATCCGGAATAAGCAGGTTTATATAAACAACAAGCGTATTAATGACAGTTTTAGTGTTCATATGGATCCACACATATTTCCGGCTGGTATTTCCAAAAGAGATAATTTTGGGCATGTTACCGTGCCTGAAGATTCACTTTTCGTCATGGGGGACAACCGGGATAATTCAACAGACAGTAGATTCTGGGGTTTTGTTAATTTGAAAGCCGTAAGAGGGAAGGCTTTTATGGTTTACTGGTCATGGAACAAAAACAATTCCGATTCCGTGCTCAACTATGTGAGATGGAACAGAATTGGTAATATATTGAGGTAAAGTTATATAGTGTTTGTCAAAATAACGTTCCGTTTCAAAGAATGTAAGCAGCGTCTGAGCTTCCGA
>CAZQOH010000219.1:0-4397 GCA_964594355.1 uncultured Desulfobacterales bacterium | reverse complement strand
TCTCTTAACCCCTCTCATAATATTCAAAAAATAATACCATTTAAAAGAGAAAAACAATGAAATGTCAAGTCCGGAAATTCGTTCTTATGGGTCTGCCGATAAGGACCTATTTTTGGTTGGCAATCGAAAGAATTCCTTCAATAGTCAATCGAACATTGTCAATACTATTACCAAAAATCGTTTGATTTTAAAAGAATAATTTGTAACCCATAATACGCTACCACTAACATTTAATTTCTATTATTGAATTTACCTGTTTTTCAGTATACTGTATCTAATTGAAAAGGTCACAATTAACGAGGAGAAGTTAGAATTATGCCCAAGGAAAAAATTCTTGTTGTTGACGACGAAGAGGATATCAGGGAACTGGTGAAATATAATCTGGCCAGAGAAGGGTTTAAGATATTCTGTGCCTCAACCGGTGAGAAGGCTTTGAAAAAAGCCAGGTCAAAGCTTTTGGATCTAATTGTTCTTGACCTCATGCTTCCCGGAATAGATGGGCTGGAGGTGACAAAGAATTTAAAAAATGATCCAAAAACCGAGCATATCCCTATCATTATGTTAACGGCAAAAGGAGAGGAAGCGGATATTGTTACCGGACTGGAGCTTGGTGCGGATGATTACATAACAAAACCCTTCAGCCCTAGAGTTCTGATTGCAAGAGTCCGGGCCGTTATCCGTAGGAAATCAAAAGAAACATCAGATGATATGGCGGAAATTGAAATACATGATCTTGTGATTCATCCCGGCAGGCATGAGGTTCTGCTCAGCGGAGCGCCTGTTGAGCTTACTTTTACCGAGTTTCAGGTTCTTTATTCCCTTGCCAGAAGACCGGGTTGGGTTTTCACCCGTTCACAGATTGTTGATGCGGTTCGAGGCGACGATTACCCGGTCACGGAACGTAGCGTTGACGTACAGATCGTGGGTTTAAGAAAAAAACTCGGCGCTTACGGCAATTACATTGAAACGGTCAGGGGGGTCGGTTATCGATTCAAGGAGAACCCATGAGAAAAAAGAAACAATTGTTCTGGCAACTTTTCCCCTCATACCTTGTGATCACTCTTGTTTCCTTATTTGCGATCGGTTGGTATGCATCTAATTCAATGCGACATTTCTACATGAACCATATTGCTTCTGATCTTGAAGCAAGGGCACGACTTTTAAAGAAACAGATTGCAGATTTCCTTTCTCCATTGGATACAACCCAAATAGATCTTGTATGTAAGAAGATTGGCAAGCCTCTTTCTACCCGTATTACCGTAATACTCCCTTCAGGTAAGGTCGCTGGTGATTCTGAAGAAGAACCGGAGAGAATGGACAACCATGCAGATCGGCCTGAAGTAATCAAGGCTTTTGCAGGTCGTGTAGGCAACGCTATAAGATACAGCAGTACCCTTCAACAAAATATGATGTATGTTGCGACTCCTTTGAGGCAGGATAATAAAATTATAGCCGTTTTAAGGACTTCCATACCTGTAACATCCATAGATAATGAACTGAAGTCCATTCAGATCAAAATGGTACTCGTAGGCATGCTTATCGCCTTGTTTGCCGCCCTAATCAGCTTGTTTGTTTCACGCCGTATCAGCCGTCCAATTGAAAAGATGAAACAGGGTGCAAAAAAGTTTGCAGACGGTGATCTTACACATAGACTCCCTGCTCCCGACTCAGATGAAATGGAAAGTCTGGCCGAAGCAATGAATCAGATGGCCTCACAGCTTAATGATCGAATAAATGCTATTATTCAACAGCACAATGAGCTTGAAGCCGTCCTTTCAAGCATGGTTGAAGGTGTCATCGCCATGGATAAGGATGAACGTATCATCAGTGTTAATCATGCTGCGACTCGAATGCTTGCGACCGCATCCTCAGAATTGATGGGCCGCAGTATTCAAGAGGTGATCGGGGATCATGCATTACAGCGTTTTTTAAGCAACGCGCTTTCCAGTGAAGACCCAACGGAGGGAGATATCACTCTAAATGGCCATAACGAACGTATACTACACGCCCATAGCACAACCCTTTGTGATGCTAAAGATGTTCGTATCGGCACATTGGTAGTATTAAACGATGTGACAAGGCTTAGAAGTTTTGAAAGT
This sequence comes from uncultured Desulfobacterales bacterium, assembly GCA_964594355.1. GTDB lineage: Bacteria > Desulfobacterota > Desulfobacteria > Desulfobacterales > JAUVVS01 > JAUVVS01. The sequence goes on along the minus strand of CAZQOH010000219.1, from coordinate 2,298 downwards.
ATGTATCGCGATTTTGCATCCAACGTAGCCCATGAAATCAAAACCCCTTTAACAGCCATAAAAGGCTTTGCAGAGAATATTTATCATGGTGAGGTAGACAGACCAGAAGAAACAAAACGATTCCTTGGTATAATAATAAAACATGTTAACCGCCTGAACTCCATTGTCGAAGATCTTCTATCCCTTGCAAGGATCGAACAGATGGACAAAAGCAAAGAGATTAAACTAGGAGAAGGGCGGATAAAGGATGTGATTCAAACAGCCATACAGGTTTGCCAGGCAAAAGCCGAGACGAAAAAGCTGAGAATTGATCTAATTTGTGATGAGGAGTTTTCAGCAAAAATCGACCCGTTACTTCTTGAACAGGCTGTGGTTAATCTACTGGATAATGCCATAAAATACAGTAGGAAAAAAAGTACAATTCAAGTGGAAGCCGATTTAAAAGATAAAGAGATTAATATCCGTTTTAAGGATCATGGCATCGGAATTGATTCAGAACATCTCCCGCGAATTTTTGAAAGATTTTACCGTGTAGACAAGGCTCGAAGCCGGAAACTGGGCGGCACCGGTTTGGGTCTCGCCATTGTGAAGCACATCGTACATGCCCATGACGGTCATGTCACGGTGAAAAGCGTCCCTGGAAAAGGAAGCACTTTTTCAATCCACATACCTAAATCTTAGAATTTTCCTCTATATTCAATTCTAACAATTCCATAACATATCTCCAATAATTCTAACATTTATCTAACAAAATCTTAATAAACATCTAACAATTTACTGTCATGTAGTTTCAATTATTGAATTTATATTAAAACTACAGACCTCGTTAAGTAGTTAAGTGGTTGAGTGGTTAAGTTGTTATTTTTATGGCAATATTTTCCATTTGCATAAAAATTTGACGCTCATTGTTTGGATGATTATAACCTTCTGTAATTTCGATGTTTATTTTCCTACTCAACCATTTTCCACTCAACTATTTGACGATATCTGAACTAGGAAGAAGAAATGTTATGAGTGATAATATAACTAGCGTTAAACAGCACTCAGTACCTATTGAGACAACGACCAGCCAGGAAAAGGCCGCACTTGATATTCCTGCAAAAGCTATTGAAAAGATATTGCGTATCCTATTTTTATTTCTGCTCCTCTACATTTTCCTTGTTGGGATCGGTCTTATGGGAGCATCTTTCAAACTCCTTGGGAAAGGAGTGGTTGAGGGCCTTATCAGGGCCACATCAAACCCTTTTGTGGGGCTTTTTATTGGTATTCTAGCTACTTCTCTTGTTCAGAGTTCATCAGTAACCACTTCACTGGTAGTTGGAATGGTTTCAGCAGGCGCCATTTCACTTCCCAATGCAATCCCCATTATCATGGGTGCCAATATCGGTACATCGGTTACAAATACCATCGTATCACTGGGTCACGTTACACACAAGCAGGAGTTTAAAAGGGCATTCTCAGCCGCGACTGTTCATGATTTTTTCAACTTTTGCTCTGTTATAATATTGCTTCCCTTAGAAATAGCAACGGGCTTTCTCCGGAAAACAGCGACCTTGCTTGCATCGCTTTTCATCGGGGCAGGAACAATTGAATTTAAAAGTCCCATTAAGGTAATCATAAAACCGGCGGTTCAATTCGTTCAAAATTTCTTTGTTTCCCCGGAATTCTTAGCCCTTTCCCAAGTAATTGCCGGCATATTATTATTGATTACAGCGTTTGCGTGCATATTCTTTGCCCTTATCTTTCTTGTTAAAAATACAAAGAAGCTGATGCTGTCAAATGTTGAAAAAGTAATGGACAGACTTCTTTCTTCAAATGCATTATTTGCAATCATACTGGGTGCTGTGATAACCGGAATTATTCAGTCTTCTTCTCTCACAACATCCCTCCTTGTTCCACTGGTTGGCGCAGGAATCCTTTCACTCGAGGCGGCGTTTCCAATTACCATCGGCTCAAATATCGGCACAACCATTACTGCGATTCTTGCTTCCCTTGCCGGTAATAAACTAGGTGTAATTGTTGCATTCTCACATCTATTATTTAATATCGCAGGAACGTTATTATTTTATCCGATACTTCAATTGAGGAAGATTCCGCTTTCACTTGCCAAATGGATTGGCGGTGTAGCAGCTGAAAAAAAAGTAACGGCGTTAGTCTATATTCTTTTTATGTTTTTTGTACTTCCTTTTATGGTTTTTGGATTTACCCGGTTGTTGGGCCCTTAGTTTTAATTTTTGGATCCCTTAACAAAATTCTAACCTCCTCCTTATTGTTCTCTAACAATTAAAGATTACACTT
>CAZQOH010000218.1:0-4406 GCA_964594355.1 uncultured Desulfobacterales bacterium | reverse complement strand
CTCGGAAGTTCAGACGCTGGTCAATCGGTACATATTTATGACAACCGGTATAAATAATCACGAAAGCACAAAAATATAAAAACACGAAAAACATAATCATATTTCATGCTTTCAATCTTTCGTGTTTTCGTGACAAGTTTCTTTTTTTCTCATTTGAACAATACGATAGTAGCCGCTATAGTCTTTTTTAAAAACAACTTCTTTAAATTGGTTACAGCTATCTATAATTTTTTCTACCTCACTCTTCTGATCGTGACCTATCTCCAGAAACATATATCCGTTTTTACTCAGGTATAAGTGCGCAAATCGTATAATATGATTTATTGATTGGAGGCCATCTTCGCCGCCGTCAAGAGCCATAACGGGCTCATACATGAAAATTTCCGGCTGAAGTCGACCAATAATCTGAGTTTGAATATAAGGCGGATTCGATACTATAATATCAAAGGGATTTATATCATTATTTAAAGGAGCAAACCAATCACCGGAAAAAAAATTAATCGACCCGTCAAGACCATGGTGCTTTGCATTCTTTTGAGCCAATTCAACGGCCTTTACAATACGGTCGGATGCAAAAAAAAGATGCTTTCCACGCTGAGCAGCAAGGGCAAGAATAACAGCCCCTGATCCCGTGCCAAGTTCCAATACGCGCTTTGACGTTCCGTCTGTTTTTTCAGGCAGAAAAGAAAGGACTGTCTCAACAAGACACTCTGTTTCAGGGCGCGGAATTAGAACATCCTTTGTGATAAATAATTCCATGCCCCAAAACTCTTTGCTGCCAACAATATATGCTATGGGCTCCCTGTTGATCCTTCTTTTTATTAATACTTTAAAATCAGAAAGCTCAGAGCTGTAAAGCGGCTGATCGTAACGTAAATACAAATCAATTCTATTTACTTTTAAGGTATGTGCAAGAAGTATTTCAGCTGCAGCCCTTGGATTATCTATATCATGGGAATTAAAATAGGAAGTGGTCCATTTCAGGAGCTTAAGAATGGTCCATTGAGGTTCTCCGGTCTTTGATAGAGTCTTTGATTGATTCTGCATTCTGTAGCGCCTGGGTTTGATAAAAGGTTGTAAGTTCGTTTATTATTTCGTCTATTTCACCATGCAAAATACTTTCCAACTTGTAAAGTGTAAGCCCAATCCGGTGGTCCGTAACCCTTCCCTGGGGGAAATTATATGTTCTTATTCTTTCACTTCTATCTCCGGTTCCTACTTGACTTTTCCGCTCTTCAGATCTCTTTTCGTTTTGCTCTTGAATCATTCTATCAAGCAAACGAGCACGGAGAACTTTCATGGCCTTGCTTCTGTTTTTCAGCTGAGATTTTTCGTCCTGACATGTAACAACAAGACCGGTAGGCAGATGGGTAATTCGTACAGCCGAATCGGTTGTATTGACCGATTGTCCGCCCGGACCGGTGGAACGATATACATCAACCTTAATCTCACCTGAATCGATATGGACTTCAACATCTTCGGCTTCAGGCAGAACGGCAACTGTAACAGCCGACGTATGCACTCGCCCCTGTGTCTCAGTTGTCGGAACGCGTTGAACACGATGTGTGCCGCTTTCATACTTTAAACGGCTGTATGCTCTTTTGCCATGAACCATGGCAACAATCTCTTTTAAACCACCAACACCGGTTGCATGATGGTTCATAACCTCTATTTTCCAGCCTTTGTTTTCTGCATGCCTGCTGTACATCCTGAAAAGATCACTTGCAAAGAGACCTGCTTCTTCACCGCCTGTCCCGGCTCGTATCTCAATTAACACATTCTTTTCATCATTTGGATCTCTTGGCATAAGGAGCTTTGTGAGATCTTTTTCGAGGTTCTCCTTTTTAAGATTGAGTCTTTCTATCTCGTCACGGGCCAAATCTTCAATATCCGGATCGTCGTCCTTTAACAACTCCATACTGTCATCAAGCTCTTTCACCGTCTGTTTGTATGATCTAAAAATCTCTACAACCTTACTAAGGTCGGCGTGTTCACGAATATACTTCTGGTATATTTCACGATCCTGAACAACCTTAGGATCGCTTAATTTTTTTTCAAGCTCTAAGAAACGTTCTTCTACTCCTTTTAGTTTATCAAACATGGGTTCCATTATCCAAAAAAATGCCTAAAGTCTTAAAAGAATCTGTCATCCTTCATCCGTCGTCTATCGTCCGCCGTCTGTTTAGATCTGGATTTTTTACATACTTTTGAGTTGCTAAGTAGTTTTAGATATGCACTTTTTTGTGGGCTAAAAGAATGATCTAGTTTTGCTACCGGCTGGTCGTCTCTTGTTTTTGAAATTTCTCATATTTCCTGCGGAAACGTTCTATCCTACCTTCAGTGTCAATAAGCTTTTGTTTACCTGTAAAAAAAGGATGGCATTTTGAACAGATTTCAACGCGAATATCTCCTTTTGTTGAACCAACCTCCAGAACATTTCCACATGCACATTTTATGGTAGTATCAAAATATTTGGGGTGAATGTCTTTTTTCATATCTTTTTTCAACTCCTAACTTCGTTGTTAAATAAAATATTTCTTACCAAAAAAAACGCGAATTTTAAACTAAGAGCCTAACGCTTTAAACCTTTGTAAAAAATCATTTTTTTGACTTTTTACAAAGGTCTATGAATTCATAGCCTGTAAAAACTCCTCATTATTCTTTGTTCCACTCATTTTTTCAAGTAAAAATTCCAAGCTGTCTACAGAATTTAGAGGGGAAAGAAGCTTTCTTAAAATCCAGACTCTGTTGAGTGTATCCTCAGCTAAAAGGAGTTCTTCTTTCCGTGTGCCTGATTTATTTATATCTATTGCGGGAAAGAGGCGTTTGTCCGCGAGTCTTCGATCTAATTGAAGCTCCATATTACCGGTACCTTTGAATTCCTCAAAAATAACCTCATCCATACGGCTACCGGTATCAACAAGGGCAGTTGCAATAATAGTGAGGCTTCCACCTTCTTCAATGTTTCTGGCTGCCCCAAAGAAACGTTTTGGGCGTTGCAGTGCGTTTGAATCGACCCCACCGGAAAGAATTTTTCCACTGGGGGGTACAACGGAATTGTAAGCGCGTGCAAGCCTGGTTATACTGTCTAGAAGGATAACAACATCCTTTTTATATTCTACCAGCCTTTTGGCCTTCTCGATAACCATTTCAGCCACCTGAACATGTCTTTCTGCAGGCTCATCAAATGTAGAACTTATCACTTCCCCCTTAACGGATCGCTCCATATCTGTAACCTCTTCGGGGCGTTCATCAATAAGGAGTACAAATAGAACAACATCATCGTGATTGGCGACTATGCTGTTTGCAATAAATTGCAACAGCATTGTTTTTCCCGACCTTGGAGGCGAAACAATTAAGCCTCTTTGTCCAAATCCGATTGGGGTCATTAGGTCCATTATGCGTGTGGAGTAATTGTCAGATTCAACTTCAAGGTTCGTTTTTTGGTCTGGATAAAGCGGGGTCAGGTTGTCAAAAAGTATTTTTTCTCTTGCTTTTTCCGGGTCTTCATAATTTATGGCCTCAACCTTCAAAAGTGCAAAATATCTCTCGGACTCTTTTGGTTGGCGAATCTGTCCTGATACAGTATCTCCGGTCTTCAGATTAAATCGACGTATTTGGGAAGGTGATACATAAATATCATCAGGACCCGGTAAATAATTGTAATTAGGCGCTCTTAAAAATCCAAATCCATCCGGCAATATTTCCAGTGTACCTTCACCAAATATCAAACCGTTTTGTTCAATCTGTGCCTGAAGCAGAGCAAATATAAGCTCCTGCTTTCTCATTCCTGCAGCCCTTTCAACTTTATACTCTTTGGCCATTTCTGTCAATGTACTGATATTTTTGTCTTTGAGCTCGACTAAGTCCATTAATTTATTACCCCGCTATTTATTTTTTGGTTAATTTTGGAACAAATCTTATGAATTTGCAAAAATCCGTTGAATTTGCATCAAGATGAATGTTGATTATAATGGAGGAATATAAGTATTTTATGATTTAATAGAAGAATTAAATAAGGTATTCTCTCCCGTTGGAAGGCTCAATCTGAGACCTTTTCAAAAAGTATAAATATTTCATGACTATAGAAACATTACGCTATCGCAAGATTGACTTCAACTATAAATAGAGTATCTTGAGGATATAATTTAAGCCTGAAATGAAAATTGGATAAAAGAGGATTTTTAAGATATATTATTAATAAATCAGAATTTATTATATGTCAAGTACTTTTGACTCTTTTTTCATATTTTATATTCAATTTAGAGGTTTAAAAGCAGATCCGCTTTAAATGTGATAATATCCGGATATTTTATCTTGTAAAGTTTATCAAAACAAATATATCCTTGATCTATAGTGTTTGTCAAAATAACGTTCCGTTTCAAAGAATGTATGCAGCGTCTGAG
>CAZQOH010000217.1:0-4411 GCA_964594355.1 uncultured Desulfobacterales bacterium | reverse complement strand
TCTTGACACCGGAAACTGATCTTCAATAAAAACCCGATCGTTCATAGATATTCCTTATCTGAATATTCCGCTGAAAAGTGACTGCTGAAATTCTTCTCTCCGTTTCAGCAAGGCCTGGTCGGAAACTGGATTTTCCGTTAATGCAAATCGAATCGCCTTTCTCCACCCTTTGTTTCTATCATTAAGTGCGTGACCTGTGGAGGCATTTGTCATTGTATAAAGCCACCACCGTTCTTCAGGGGCAAGTCCAAGCCAGTTGCGGACAGCCGTACTGATCAGCACAGGGTCACATTCTTCAATAGCCCATGCAAGCAATACGAGTTCCTTGCCAAGAGTTCGTTCCAGGTGGATCTGACCTTTCTTTTTCCATTTGCCGGGTTTAATGCCGTAAGTCCGAAGGCGGCGGTTGAATTCCGCCTTTGTTTCTTCGGCAATATCGTCCCACATGAAGCGTTTAAAGATCACTTTAATATGGGCATTTTCATTATTTAACGATGTATAGATTTCTTTGCCTTTTTCGGGTTTTTGCCACTCAAAATGCTCGGAAATCATAACCTCAGCGCCTTTTGCCCGGGAGGCCGGAATTGTAACCAGAAAATAATGATCCGTGAGATCAGGATTATAAGCAAAACCGAGTATATTATGTTTTTTTCCCGTCATAATTGATTAAATTACTTATTGGCTGACTTCTCCGGGAGACAGACTGCTTCTTGCATCGGCAATCCAGTCCAGCAAAAATTGTGCTTTGTCAAATTCCAACCATTCGATGTTTAAAAAAATCTGGCTGCCAGACATAACTGCCTGGAGCTGCTTAACAATATTTTCAAATTTTTCTCCGGAAAGCGCAAAATTGTCTGCAGTAGTATAACTGATATCCTGATCATTATTATTGGATCGGATATCTATTGTGACACCATATGCTTTGCCTTCAAATTTTTTCAGCCTTTCCATAAATGCATATGCATCTCTTGTTGTCAGGTTGGTGTGTCTTCGCTTCCATACCGCCTTTTTTGATGGATTAAGCTTAACAGTTTTCTTCCTGTAATCATTAACATTTATCTTTTCCTGAAAAGAAGATACACCATCTCGTCGGGCAATCGCTAATACAAAGGGGCTTGATTCAGGCACCGGAAAGGGCGCACTATATGAACCTCCCATTGTTTTGGGATCAGACCCGTCTGTTGTGTATCGAATATCAGCATAAGGACTGGCCTTAAGTTCAACCATCCAGTTGTCGCCTTGCTGGAATACCCGATGTTTGAGGGTAATTGTGTTTGTCCACGGTACTGAATTGCCTTTTTCATGTTGCCCGGTTGAATCAATACATATGAATTTGCATTTGAGCTCGCTGACTTTAAAATTATTGAGTGAACCAAGTTTCATTGACGATGTTGTAGGTTCAGCGCTGCCTGTCTCGTAATATACAATATCTCCATGCACAGGAGTGATTTTAAGTGTGGCTTCACCTGTGTCATCGTTTCTTGATATCTTCTGTACCCTTACCTCGGTTTTTGGCGACGGAAATGGTCCTTTGTTAATAACGCCTCCTTCATCCCTCCAGATATCCTGGCTTATAGATGTCTCTTTAAGTGTATCCAATGCATCCGGTCGATGGAACTGCCAGGTCGTATGCGTGGCTGCCCGCCGTTTTATCTCTGACCACTGAGATCTTTGCTGACCGCCAAAGAGACGCGCCTCGCACTTTTTCCTGAACGTGTCACCTGTGATCTCACCAGTAAATTTCTGAACCTTTTCAAGGGTATCACGAATTAGTTTTTCGCCATCAAACTGATTATCAGTGAACTGAATTCTGCAGTCAGTTGTGCGAAATCCATTTTTTGACGGATATACCAGTGTTGTAAAAGCTTCCTGGATGGCGCTTCGCAAACTAAGAATGATTTTATCACGGCTTGTTTGAGCCTGAATGCGTTGCGGGTCTTTATCAGACAGCCTCTCAGCGTCAAATTCATCAATAATTGACTGTATTGCCCGATATTGAGCGGCCTGGTCCACAACACGGTCCAGGATATTTTCATGATTTCCGGTTAGAAAAACAATTCTGTTTTTGTATTCAATATCATTTGCAAATTTATCCCAGTCCTTACTCAACTTCGTTGCGCCTGCTATGTTGCCGGTTGGTTCTGTTATAATAAGGCTGACTCTATTAGCATCAATATCAACCTCATCAATAGCAGGAATAATTTCAATCTTCTGATAACAATCTTTTAGTTCAGGTGAAAACAAAGACCTTAGATATCCCCTCAGCTCTTTTAAACAGGATTGCCGGTTGTAGGACGTAGCCATTGAGTGCAGTTTGGCTGCCAGATTCTGGGTATTTTTATAAAAGAGCCTTCCATCCGAACTGGTGTGCAGATACCATGCCTGTGTGGGAAGATAATCAACAATATCCTTTTTTACTTTGGAGATGTCACGGCCCGGCGCACAGAGATATCCCATAATATCACCTTCACGAAGGCCATGGGTGGCGCCGGGAATATTGGCAAGGGATGCCACAAGAATAAGCTTTGATACATCCTGTGCGTCTGTACCGGAGCCAAGTCGCTGATCAAGTTCCTCTGCAACCGAATGGTTCCCTTTGGCAATATCGTGAGTTATTGCTTCGCTTAAAGTCGGGTTAATGGTTTTTATTTCCGAAAAAACTTCTTCATTGTTTAAATCCAGATCATACGGATGAACAAGCATGGTTTCATCCGCTCGTCCGGTTTCATACAGGCTTGATACAATAACGCGCATCAGCCGAATCAGCCCTCTTGTCTGCTGAAACCCGGGGTTTTCTTTGAATCTTGCATAAAGGTCGCGGATTACAAAATGAAAAGGATAGGACTCAATAATTTGCGCCGCATAAGAATCCGGGGAGGCATTGGTTACATCCATCTCTTTTGCACTTTTAACAGCCACAGCATATTCATTAGCAACCTTTTTTCTTGTTGTTTCATCCGGTAAAACTTTGAAAAGCCTGGTTCTTAAGATGTGATACAATTCATCGCCATGAGTATTAACCGGTTCTATTCTAAGGGCTGAACGATTTGTCTCTTTTTGGAGATTTTCAAGGGCTTTGTTTATCTGCGCGCTTCCTCCCTCATATGTAGCCGTAAGATCGGATATAATGACGCAGACATTGGAAAGTTCCGTTTTATTAACTGCAACAAGAAGATTTGAAAGAGCGGTTGTCGTTACAACTGCAAGATCGCTGTTCCCGATCTCTCTGGATTTGGCATATTCCAGATAAGGAGGCAGTTCATCCAACATTATTACTGTAGGCTCACCTTTTAACAGGTTTATCCACGCAGTTACACCAGGGGGCTGTAAAGGGGAATAATAATTATTGAACATCTCTTTTTTACCCAACTGCTCGGCAATTGATCCCCATATTCCAAGGGATGCGTCCGACTGCCTTCCGGTGAAACCAACTACTCTTACGTTGCCAAGTATTGCTCCAGGACTGTTTTTGCCCAGTATTTTCCTGCGAAGTTTGGGATCTTGGGCAAGCAAACCAAGGGCAATCATATTATGGGTCTTACCTCCGCCCATTGCCTGGGCAAGCAAAAATGTTGAGGCTTGATCTATCGATCCTTCCAACCTGCTGAATGTTTTTTCCAAAAGGGTCTTCATGCCTGAGGTTATAAAATTTTCCTCAAAAAAATCTTCGGCATCAATTTTAGACTCCATAAGATCTGAAAGATCCAGCACAACATCACGTCTATCTCGATTGAAAACACTTTCTCGCGGTATACATGAAGTTTTTAAATACATTTTTTCATCCTCTAATTAAAATCCATTAGAAACACACCATGATTTATATATTGAAGATTTCAGGTTGTAAGTTTCTATTGATGATATCGCCAAGCACAAAACGAAACTCTTTAAATTTTTCATTAATTTTATAGGATAGATATGCGAGAACACTAATTGTAAAATATCCGGTCCATCCGGCACATAAACAATGGATGGCTCCTATTCCATTTTTTTTCCGGACATCTTTCTTAAAAATTGATAATACTGATTTTTATTTTCAATAATATATTTACCCAAATATATAACAGATAAATCAATTGTAGGCAAGATCAAATCAAATACGAATCAAAAGATACGGAAGCGATTTGCCGATGTAAAAGAGGTGTACTTGTTCAGGGAGTCATTGGATAATACCTGAATCTTGCTTGAAAATTAACAATGAAATGGGGGGCGTTCGTGCAGAAAGTGCTTAACGTTTAATATGCGGAAAGCGGGACGCCCTAAGTTTTTCAGTTTCTATGAATTAAAGTCATAACATACCGATTTATATGTCCACTTGAGATACATTTTAGAGATCACAGCCTCATCCGAACCTGCGATAAGAGAATAATATCTGTATCTCAATACTTATTATTTGTAATCAATAGGTTATAAA
>CAZQOH010000216.1:0-4442 GCA_964594355.1 uncultured Desulfobacterales bacterium | reverse complement strand
TTACAGGGATAACGAAAATGGAAAATTCAGAAAGAGAAACAATCAAAAAATGGATTAAAACATGGGAACGCGCTGACAAGGCCTTGAAAGTTGTTAAGCAGCGCGAGTTACGCTCATACGACTATAAAAAGAATCAATATATAGTAGATCAAATGCTGCAATGGGCATGCAAGCATGGAAAAGTAAGATTAACCAGCGGCCTTGTTGAACAGCAGCGAATTTTTATGAAATCAAGACAAAAACAGGCTGAATAAACCCCGCAGTTACATAATCATGAAGGAAATTTAAAAGTTTGATTTCTTTGTTAGTATCTTGAACCACACAAATTGACCCGTTTTGTAATAACGGGGTAAATGTAACCATGAATCCATTATTTCTGGCAGGTCTGGAAATTCAAAATTTTTTGGAAGAAAGAAAATGGCCATTTTGTTTTATCGGAGGGTTGGCAGTTATCCGATGGGGCGAATTGCGAATGACACAGGATGTTGACCTATGTCTTATAACTGGATTTGGAAACGAAAAGAAATATATAAACGGTTTGTTGGAAGCATTTAAGTCCAGGATACCTGATGCATTAGATTTTGCACTTGATAACAGGGTTCTGTTGTTATCGGCTTCAAACGGTGTTTCGGTTGATGTTTCTCTTTCAGGCCTGCAGTTTGAAACCGAAATGGTTAATCGTGCCACTCCTTTTTCCTATGATCAGGAATGTTCTCTCCTCACCAGTTCCGCAGAAGATCTTATGGTGCTTAAGGCTTTTGCAGATCGTTCACAAGACTGGATAGATGTTGAAGGAATTATTACCCGCCAGAAACAGTACTTGGATGTAGATTATATTGTTAAGCAACTGACACCTCTTTGTGAACTAAAAGAAACTCCCGAGATAGTTGATAAGTTGAAAGAAATGATTAATCCATAATAAGGTTTAATCTATTTGGTTTATTTAATATCACCCTTTAATGGTTACACCGATGGGTGAAATATAAAAAACATAGGGGTCGTCTACACTCTTGACAATAAAGAGAGACCTTTGAAAAATGCTTCCCGCTATAGCGGAATTCAAGTTCAAGGGCAATTCTGCAGGACAGCAGAATTGGACAGCTGCTAAGCTGCCCTTTAGGGCGAGGGACATGGACGTCCCGAGTCAACGCGAAAATTTTTACCCGCCACGACTATAGGCGGGTTAACCACCCCGATGAAATCGGGACAGGCATCCATACATTGAGTATTTTGCGGATAGCGCTATTTGGGGAAAAGGGGGTAATGTGTCAAGAACGTTTGATTTTTTCATGATGGAATAGACTGCCAAACCGGCTCAACCGGTCCTCCACCCCCGCAAGACGCAGGCAGTGCCATCCCATGGCTTGGTTGCTGGAGATGACAGGCTTGCCCAATTCGGACTCCATCTCCTTAATAATATCAAGAGCACGAATGTTCGTGCAGGAGAGAAAGACTGCGTCAACCATATTAGATCTGCCCAGGTCAAATACTGCATCACGGATCGAGTCCGGTGAGATACGGCCCACATGAGGATCTTTCGGTTCATTCCAAGACCCCATGACGGGAACCCTGAAACCGTGTTCCAGAATGTAGCTCCGCATGTGGCGGTTTATTTCATCGGCATAGGGGGTAATGAGGCAGATGCTTCCGGCGTCAAGAGCCTCAAATGCGGCGATTGTTGCCTGCACCGGTGTGGTGCAGAGTACACCCGGCCTAGACTCGTGAATACAGTTACGCACTGCCTCCGTTCCGATAAGCATGGCGCCTGAGGTACAACCGTAGGCTACAACATCGAGAGGCTGGTCGGGCAAAATGAGACGGGCCGCACTGGCGATTTCGTTCTCCATGTCTTTTAAGGTATCAGGCGTGATGGTAGGTGCGCAATATATGCGGTTTACATAAAATACGACGTCAGGTAGGTCGAAGATCCTGCGGAGTTCGTATTCGATGGTTTGATCATCCGAGAGGACGATGAGACCGATGCGGGCACGTTCCCCGAGACCGGAATCCATTTCGTAAGGCATGTTTCGCTTGTCGATAAAAAGCTCATCATTCAGTTTTTTTCTGGTTTTAACACCCGGCATAACTTACTCCACTATATGACTAATACCCCGTCTTATAAATTCTGTATTCCAAATTGGCAAAAAAATGTCTTAAAAGTGGTTATATTTAATCAACTTATCAGAAACAGGGAAATTCGAATATCGAAATTCTAAACAAATTCGAATAAATTCAAATTCTCAAAACACTTTAAAATTAAAGTGTTTAGCCGCATTTTGGAGTGAACCCCATTGACTGCACAGAATGTGATAGAGTATTAGACAGGATCAACGCCCCAAGGGGCATCCAACCTTGCTCGTCGCGGCATCGTATCCCCTCCCCTACTCTAAAATTGCTCGATTTAATTAACAAAACATAGTCAACTCAGTCAATTATGTTATTTCCAAAGCTACAGGGCAGTCGGTCGTTTACACCACACATAGCTCGGTTGGTTACCTGCCCCGAGATGTGACATCACTACGTATCCGACACGAGTCCCGCTATCGGCGGGAATACGACTGGACTCTAACCAACTGGATTGCAGTCTTGTCGACCGCTCCGACGTCCCTTTTATTTCCCTGATAGTGGGAGAGTAAAGAAAAAAGTTGATCCTTTACCAACTTCACTATAAACGCCAATCAATCCTCCATGCATATCGACAATCTTTTTTGCAATTGACAGCCCAAGGCCAGTACTTCTTTCTCCATTTGTCGGTTGTGCCGAAAGACGTTTAAATTCACCGAACAGTTGTTTTTGGTCTTCTACAGAGATTCCAACCCCTTCATCTTTAACACTTATTTTTACATTGTCGTTTTGCTTCTCCAACTTAATAAATATATTCGAATCTAGCGGTGAAAATTTTATTGCATTGCTGATTAGGTTCTCAAAAACCTGAGCAATTCTATTAAGATCAAGCATGATCTCAGGGATTTCTTCAAGTTCCGAATGGATTTTAATATTTTTTTTCTTGGCAATAATTTTGTTTCTTTTGATATGGTTTTCGAGTAATGCAATTAGATATTCTTTTTTACACTTCATTTCAAGATATCCACTCTCAATGATCGAAACATCAAGCAAATCATTCACAAGAGTTAACATTTCATTGGAAGTGGTATTTATTGTCCCGATAAATTCTTTTTGTTCTTCAGATATCTTTCCCACTTCCTCATTCAAAATGAGATCACTGTAACCCCGTATTGAAAAAAGCGGATTTCTTAAATCGTGTGCGGCAATCCCAAGAAATTTATTTTTCAGTTCATTCAGTTCTGAAAGTTCCTTGTTTTGCTTAAGTATTTTTTTCTGCGCCTGTTTTCGTTTTTCAACTGTATGTGACAAAAACAAAGTAATCAGTCCAAGAGGTAATAATATTATAATATCAATAATAATATATTTATTGCGGGATATATTTTCCTCTTCAATAAATATATTTGCAGGAATATAGGAAACAATCTTCCAGAAATAATCTTTCGCCTCTGCTGTATTAGGAAAGGTGGTTAATTCTTCCACTGAAACCGTACTAAATTCCATACTTTCCATATTTGGATATATTGTCTTAAAAGTAAACAATCCATCTGTATTATAAAACTGCCCTGATTCGGATTCTATTATTTTTTCCCATGCTGCAGGAAAAGTATTTCCCATAGTAAGATTCTTCCTGTCCTCGTACATAAATCCCCATTCATCCTCGTTATTTCGGCCAATAATCCAATACCCATCAGAATTAAGCAGCATATAATAACCTGGTGAATGAATAACCAAGTCTTTAATATCTTTTATGAGATTTTCTCCAAAATGATTGAAAATAAAAACACCTCGTTTTTCTCCATGCTCATTAAAAATTGGCGTGCTAAAACGAATCATCGGTTTTAAAGGTTCTTCGATTTCATTCTGCTCTATGTTTAAATCGAAAGGTGAAATGTATAAATTACCCTTTTTTAAATTAATAGTCTCATTAAAATAGTAACGATTTCCTTTAAATTGAAGTTGATCTTTCTGTGAAATGACTGGATTTCCCTTATTGAAATTAACTCTTAATATTTCCATCCCTTTAGTGCTTAAGATTCGAATCTGGTCATAAAGCTTACTTCCTCTACTGAATAAATAGAGATCATTATATAGTTCTCTGTATTCATCTTTGTTTTCTAAGTTATTCAACATCCTGTGAGTTTGATTGTAGGAAGCAAAAAACATTAAATCTGTAACAATGTGTCTAAAATCATTTCTAAGTTTCTCAATCTGCATAGTTATCATGTTATCTGCATGTGTTTTAATAGCGTTCTTTTTAAAGTTTATTTCTTTAACGTAAAACACACCAATTATAACACTTGTTATAATAGCCAGCGGGAAAAAAAATAGTTATGGTTAATTTCAACTTATACAAAAAACCCAATTGTTCATTCTGT
>CAZQOH010000215.1:0-4445 GCA_964594355.1 uncultured Desulfobacterales bacterium | reverse complement strand
ACAATCCTTTTTCTGACATATTCACACCGTAAAAAGCAACTTCTTATCATTTGATAATTTATCCTTTAAGCAGTTAACCTTTATCCAGGAGGTTACTCATGGAAAAACATCTCAAAATGTGCCTACCTTGCTCCTGATAAGGCATAAACGGCCCTGTTGGGAGCTTAAATCCTCATCTTGATAAAACCAAACTCATTTTGGGGCGGGTCCGGAAAACAGCGGATCCCATAAATTTCATCTACCTGTGTTCTCAAGCACATCTTAATTTAAGGAAAACAGCTAAACCTCAAGCTCACTTTCAATTTGCCTCTGATTTCTTTATAGCATCTATTCTTTCGTTTTCAAAACTTTAAGGGGTTGATCCTATGGTCACAGAGGAAGTTAAACGTAAGCTCACTGCTATTCTTAGTAAAAAGTTTACCGAGTAATTTAAAAAAAAGGGGGTAATGGTTCATGATAAAAATACATAAAGTCGTAGCCCTGGCTTTAGGCCTCATATTAGTGTTCATCGGCATTCCTGCAAATGTTTTTGGGCCACAGGCAATGGCACGTGAAGCATCGACTCCGCGGGATTTAAAACCAGTTGCTGGTCATTATGAAGCATTAAATAATATTATAGACGAGAGTGTATTTCCGGATAATTACCCCGAGTTTTTAAAAAAGGTTTATATTCTTTTGCGCCAAGCAGAATATCTGAAGCAACTTAACCCTTATGATCTCGAAATAGTACTAAAAGGCCAGGAAAAAGGACTTGTAAAATTCTTTCGCGAGATGCTTGGGGATAACAAACTTAATGTTAAACGGCTTTATACTTTTGCCCGGGCTCAGGTGGGAGAAAATGTATTCGAAAAATATTTAAAACGTTTTGGAATAGATTATGACAACCAAAATGATATTGAGCTGGAGGCTTTGGCGCAGACAGAAAGGATGCACAGAAGAGAAGCATACTATGGTTTTGTCAAAAAATTTAACAACACCGGTCATAATTTGGAAAAAATGATAAAGCTTATAAAAGCGAGCACAGCTCCACGCGAATTTGAATATGCCCTTCGGCATTGCAAAGAAAAAGAATTTGAGATCTTACGCAATATTATCATGGACAAGAATGGATTTGGCCCAAGCACATCTCAAGACAGAGATATGCTCAACTATCTCGAAAGAAAAAGGCGTATAGCCCTGGATGACGGGAACAAAGAGGCTGAAATGAAATGGCGCGCTGTTATTTCGCAACTGATTTCACAGCCGGTGGGAAAAGAGCATGCTCGCCTGCCTTTCAGTAAATGGGAATTGTTTGCGATGATACGAAATGCGGAAAGGACTGTTAAGCAACGCGAAAGACCGTTTATTGATATAACCGGCATTGAAGAATTAGATGAAGAATCTGCTTCTTACGCAAACAAAATGATTGAAAAAATAGGTATAAGCCTTGAATCCATTCAAAGAGATCAAGTCGTTGCATACGGTTTCCTAGATAGCACTTTGGGCAGTGACCTTGATAAACTCAGGAAAATCTATGAAGATATTCTTTCTAATAAGGATAGCGGACAGACTGAAGTGACATTGGATTCTGTTTGTAAAAAAAAGGAGCTTATTGAGATATTGGAAAACTCAATTACTAAATGTATCGATAAAGAACTTAAAGCTCCGTATTTAAAGATTTCAATGCTGGTACAAAAGATATTAGAAAATAGAAATGAGCCCTATCGACTTTCCTTTATACGTGGAATCATTCTTTTTAAAGGGGAAAATGGAAACCTGTGCTACTGTTTTGTCGAAGACTATCCGATGATAGTTGCAGGAGATACATATCCCTATCAGTGGAAACATGATAATGAAGTTAATATTGCCCTGCTAATTGCTAATGTTGATCCATATGCGGCAGCTCAGGCGGTAAGGTTTATCATTTATCATGGAATGTGGAGGGGAAAAGAGGCAAAGAAGGTAGGCCTATACGGATGGTTGTCACAAATTATTTTCGCCAACAGGCAAACGGGAAAAATGCCCGTGTTTAATAACAGAACATACTATTATTGTCCTGATTTCAGGCTGAGGCCCACTAAAAAGATAGATGCCGAAAACGAACGCAACCGAACCAGTGAGATAATGCAGCTTCCGTTTTTTGGATGGACTGTATGGCGTGTTTATTTGGAGATGAAAAAGGCAAATAAAGAACATGCACTTGCATTTCTTAAAGAAGTTTATCCTTATGTCCGGGCAAATACGGAGGCTATCAGAACAGCACTTGATCCATTTGATGAAGCAGTTCTTTCAGGGCGTGATGCTTGGGTAAACGGGATGGATAACGCCTGGTACCATCTCATGGTTATGAATAGGCATCTTCCTGAACGTTTTATTCCTAAATGGGCTATGGATATGATGGAAAATTATAGGGTTGACAATCGCATTGATAAAAAGCCCGGAAACCCTGTGGACCCAAAACTGGCGAAAGGCAGGCCAAGTGATTACTATTACGCATTCAAATTTGTATTCTACGATATTATCAAGCAATTAGGATTAGATCCTGCAGCCGTTTATCATGCGACGCCCTACAACGCTAAAGATGTGGCTATTACAGGCGTCATGGCTCGCAGTCTCGAAGCACAAATCGCTATGGCTAAGGTATTGAAAAAAACCAATGCTGATGTACACGAGATGAGCTCTTTGCGAGATCGCAAAAATGAAATAGTAGACAGTTGGCCTGGAGAAATTAACCGCTATCAAACCTATCTTAACCGGATGAAGAAGCAAGTAAACCGTTATATGTGGTTGCCTGAAGATAAGATGTATTATAACCGGAATGTTACACAGATCCTTCCGGGCATAGTCGAACAACAATTCTGCCGTATAAAAATTGACAGACAGAATAAAATCCATTTTGAGCCTGTAAAGGAATACTGGAATTTTAAATCGGCTGGGAAAGATGGGGGATGCTATGTGCTGAATCAAAAAGCAAGAGATTCATTGTTCTTTGATGATCAAATTTGCTCGATTAGCATGGATTTAAACGGAAATATTCATTATGAATACAAATCAAAACCACACTATTGGAAATGGGTTGCAGGAAATGACAATGGTGGTCATTTTCAGTTAAACGTGAGACAGGGTGATCCTTTTATAGTCGAACAATTTTGCATACTGAAGCAAGACAAATTGGGTAATATCCGTTATGAACCAAATTTTAAATATTGGTCAAAGGTTATGGATAATAGGAATTCAAGACTTTTCAAATTAAACGAAAAGGCAAAAAACCTTATGGGAAAAGGGGCTCGTAGAATTGAAGACAGTGAATTGCTTTGCTCACCGGCCATTGCAGGCTTCTTTCCCCTGTTTGGTCACATTCCCAGTGAAGAACAGGCATTTCAATTATTGATCCAAGTGGTTAACCCCTGGATGTGGTGGCCAGTAAATGGCATTCCTATACCAACGCAACCGATGATGTTGATGAACCCGGATGGCAGATATATTCCTAACAAAGTATATTATCCGGATAAGTATTGGCGGGGGCCAACGTGGATGGCATCAACAAAGCCTGTGATTGATGGATTTTACTCCTACGGCTATGAGATGATGTACCTATACCTAGTACAGCGTACTGTTGGAACATTGCAGGATGGTAGGGCAGTTGAACACTGGAGGCCAGAGACCGGTGAAGTGAACACTTCAAACATTAACTTCCCATGGGCAGCATCATGCATGGCCGGTTCAATCTGGCCAGAATTGACAAAAGAGGAACAGGCTGAATATTTGAAGCGCTTTCACCCGCACCGTTATGCACAAGCGTATGCAATTATACCCATTCAAGTTATTAGAGGCTCACAACCATATTCCTTACGACCTAAATCTGCTGACACTAGATTATATTGTAGAGCACTAATGAAAAGTTGTGATCAAGACTTAACATCCTACAAGAAAAGCGATTGGGATATACCTTTAGTGGAATCTGATCTATTGAACAAAATTACGGATACGGTTCCTAATCAATGGTCTGCAACTGATGCTGATAATCGCGCTGTAGCCGAAACTTGTCGTTAATGGAACAGGTTTCGATTTTTGCTGATTATTAATTGTTTTCTGCCTTTCATAAGCCAAATCTTTTCCAGCCAAAAGGCACATCGGATATAAAATAAGTCAAATAATACCTGAAGTTAGCCTACCAAGAGTCAAAAATCTGACGAATTGACAAAATTTGCATCAAATTCGCCCATATTTCAGGTGCAGCCGGGTCTATAAATAAGCCCCAAGTGTCTGTAATAATTGAAGAACACTTCTAAGCTCCTCTTTGGTATGATTCCTGCTTATAAAAGACAATAAAAATGATGAACGAAGACCTTGAACTTTTCAAAGGATTTCTTTCCGGTCTCTCTCAAATAAGTGGCTTGAACTTTCAGTTTCTCTCAAAGCTTCCCAAGCCGTGCCGTTAAAATGAATGACAAAATATGAATCTT
>CAZQOH010000214.1:0-4449 GCA_964594355.1 uncultured Desulfobacterales bacterium | reverse complement strand
TATTAACTGATCCTATTTGGTCAGAACGTGCGGGTCCCATATCATGGGTAGGTACGAAAAGAGTCCGCGCTCCTGGCATAAAGATAGAAGATTTACCGAATATCGATATTATTCTTATAAGTCATGATCATTATGATCATTTGGATATCACCTCCCTACAACAGCTTAATGAAAACCATCAACCTATTATTTTAGTAGGATTGGGAGTAAAGTGCCGATTGGAATCTATAGGAGGAAAGAGTATTGTTGAGTTAGACTGGTGGCAGGAATATATTTATTCTACAGGCGCAAGAATTACTTTTGTTCCTTCACTTCATAATTCTGGAAGAGGAATATTTGATAAAAATAAAACGCTATGGGGAAGTTTTGTTCTCGAGGGAAAATCCGGAAGAGTTTATTTTACAGGAGATACAGGGTATGGTCAGTTTTCAAATGTTTTAAAAGAACGCTTTTCTGAATTTATTCTTACTATTTTCCCCATTGGTAGCTATGAAAAAAGATGGTTCATGAAAACTCAACACATGAATCCCGATGATGCTGTAAAAGCACATATATTATTAAATTCAAAGCAAAGTGTTGGGATACATTATGGAACATTTTTAGAGCATCCGGAACAAACAATAGATGCTCACGAAAAAGATCTAAAAGTTGCCCTGGAAAAGTATAACATTTCAGAATCCGAATTTTGGATTTTGAAATTCGGTGAAGGAAGAGAAGTTCCTAATGGATAAAACAGTTTTTGAAATTGCCAAAATGGACTGTCCTTCCGAAGAGAATTTAATTCGGATAAAACTAAACGATATAGAATCAGTTCAAAACCTTGATTTTGATATTGAAAACCGAAAACTGATAGTATACCATGTTGGGCAACTTAACGAAATTGAGACTGCAATACATCAACTCAATCTCAATTCAAGACTTTTAGAAACGAATCAAACTAACCAAGCGGTCTTGCCGGAAAGTTCAAATCAACGAAAACTATTGTGGACCGTCTTATTAATCAATTTTGGTTTTTTTATCATTGAAGTCACAACTGGTTTCGTTTCAAGATCAATGGGTTTAGTTGCGGACAGTCTGGACATGTTGGCTGATTCCATTGTTTACGGATTAAGTCTATTTGCGGTTGGAAGTACGATCGCCTTTAAAAAGCGAATTGCCAAAGCGAGTGGGTATTTTCAAATAATCTTAGCGGTTCTTGGTTTCATTGAAGTAATCCGAAGATTTGTGGGAATTGATACATTACCAGGCTTTGAGACAATGATTGTTGTTTCCACATTTGCACTGATAGGTAATGGTATATGTTTATATCTATTACAAAAATCAAAGAGTCAGGAAGCCCATATGAAAGCCAGTATGATTTTCACAAGTAATGATGTGATTATCAACATTGGTGTCATCACGGCAGGAATACTTGTACACTTGCTAGATTCAAACAAGCCTGACCTGATAATAGGAGCAATAGTGTTTGTCCTAGTGATTCAAGGTGCATTTCGGATATTGAAACTAGGAAAATGAAACAAAACAAATGTACACAACCGCATGCAACCGACTTGCAGGTGCGGCTTTCTTTGGACCTGGCTCTGCTTCCGGTAGTTAATCGCTACGGCTGAAGAACCCCGTTGGATGGAAGGAATAATAAAGATGGATTGGAAAAAAAACTCTTTTGAGATTTTAAACGCTCTCACCAAACCAATTCTGGTAATTGATTGCAACTATCATATTGTTGCAGCAAACAATGTTGCTTGCAGGTCATTCTGTTTATCCCATGACAACATTGTTGGCCGAAAGTGCTTCAAGGTAACCCATAAAAGTGATAGACCATGCTGGCAGGAAGAAACCAATTGTCCTGTTAAATTGGCCTTTGAAGTCAAGGAGAAAACAAGGGCTATTCATAAACATATTTATTCGGGTAGGACTGTATTTGAGGAAATCATGGCTGCTCCGATTTTCGATGATCAAGGGGAGGTCAACTTCATTGTCGAGGAGCTTAATGACATAACAGAGCTGGTACAATCAAGAGAAATAACCGAGCATTTGAAGGATGAGATAAAGACTCTGCGAGGTATTATTCCGATTTGTTCTTCATGTAAGAACATTCGTGATGACAAAGGGTATTGGCAACAGATTGAAGCTTATGTCCGCGACCGATCAGAAGCAGAATTTTCTCACTCTATCTGTCCCGAATGCTTTGAGAAGCTCTATCCGGAACTTGTTAATAATAAGTAAAAGGCAAAAGATAGTGTCTCGCATCTAAAGATTCCATTAAGCAGGATTGCAATTCCGCTACGCTTCATTGCAACCACTTATGCAAAAAGTTATGCATAAAAGGAGAACGTCATGAAAGACGAACATAAGAAAAAGATAGAAGAGATTATGGTGGGAATGCAATGCCCAAAGAGCTTCAAGTGTGCAGAAGGTGGCTTTGAGAATCTCTGCCGTGCTGAGGACTTCGGAGTTGAAAAATACCTCGACTGTCTCGTAGAGAAACCGTGGGCGTGTTCGTTTGCGCTGTCTTTCGGATCCGGTTACTTGTGCCAGTGCCCGCTCCGAGTATATATAGCCAAGAAGTTGAAGAAGTAGAATAGAGGCAATGATGCAGAACAAAAAAAATGACCGAAATACCTGCTCCCGGTCTTTATGGAAGATCTCTTCAAGAAAAATTGAAGACAATAAAGCCGGCAAGCCTTTAACATACATCAGCCCTTTTATAAAAAAGGCCCCTCAAACTTAGCGCTCGACATATGAATAGAAAGATCATAAAATCAACTCCTTTCGGATCTGTAGGTGTCATCTGGACCGGACTAAATGACAATCCCAAGATCGTCCGTATTCTACTTTCAAAACCTGGATTGTCAGTTAAAGATCAGGTGTCAGGGCTTTACCCGAATTCGCAGGCATCTTCCTGCGCAGAGATCGACGATGTAGCTATTGCAATCAAAGGGCTTCTTGAAGGAGATGAGATCGAGTTTTCGCTTGATGTTGCAGAGCTAAGCTTGTGTACTAAGTTTCAACAGCTTGTTCTACGTGCAGAGCACCGGATTCCACGGGGAAGCATCAGTACCTATCAACTCATCGCAGAATATTTGGGGAAAAGGAACGGAGCACGGGCCGTGGGAAATGCCTTGGCGAACAACCCGTTTCCTCTTATCGTGCCTTGTCACCGAGCCATTCGCTCGGACCGACATCTTGGCGGCTACCAGGGGGGCCTTGAAATGAAGCGGGCTTTGCTGGAGAATGAAGGCATACCCTTCGACGATGCGGGACGGGTAGCCTGCACGCAGTTTCATTACAAGAGGATAATGTCGAACAAAGGCATCCAGCCAACATGCTGACGCGTGAGGTTGATGTCCGGCGTTGGTTGCGATACGAAACAGACAAAAGGACAAAACAGTTACAATGGACATGATAATTCCATCGCCATACATTTTGGCGATTCTTTTTTTTATAGTTGCATTTACATATTCTTCTGTGGGTCTCGGTGGAGGGTCATCATATACAGCATTGATGGCAATATTCGGTATTAACACATTAGTAATACCTATGATTTCCTTGTCACTCAATCTATTTGTCACATCAATAGGAAGCTATAATTTTATTAGAAACAAACATGGCAATATAAAACTTATTGTCCCGTTTTTAATATCTTCAATACCCATGGCCTACTTAGGAGGTTCCCTTAAACTACCAAAAGAAATATTTTTTTGGGTATTGTTAATGTCATTAGTGTTTGTGGCTTTACGCATATATTTTTGGCAAAATACAACCATCAAACTGAATATTGGCCAAAAAGGAAAAATAATTATCTCACTGCTTGCTGGTTCGGTATTTGGTTTAGTTGCCGGCACAGTTGGAATTGGTGGTGGCATCTACCTTGTTCCTTTGATAATAATTCTAGGGTTAGGCACTGAAAAAGAAGCTGCTACTTGTGGTGCTATTTTTATCTGGCTCAATTCTTTTTCGGGACTGTTATCCCGTCTTCAGTACAACTCTATCGATTTAACAAATTATATCCCATTAATAGTGGCAGTTTTAGCTGGAGGCACCTTAGGTTCATTTATGGGGTCGTTTAAATTTTCACCCAAAGTAATGGAAAAAATATTAGGCTCAGTAATTATATTAGCAATTTTTTTCTTAACAAAAAAGATAATATCCCCTTAACTGTATGAAAATATGGGAATAATTATCCGACAAATCAATTAATGATTTCATTGATAAATATGTTGAATACCTATGATAAGTGTATTATCTGATAGAAATAGATAAAACTAATACTCTGTATTTCTATCAAAAGTGAAATATAATTCTGTTTATCTTTCACCTAAAACCAATAACAATTAACTAATAACGGATAACTCCTAATTGAGTTTTTACTCAATTAGATAGTGCCTATCGAGAAATGAGACCTTTGAAAAATGCTCAATTTTGTTCAAGTTCAAGGAAGGCGAAAAT
>CAZQOH010000213.1:0-4467 GCA_964594355.1 uncultured Desulfobacterales bacterium | reverse complement strand
AATTAACTACAACTAATCGGGAGATGATCCATATTTGCAAACTATTGGTTATCAAATTTTTTATGAAAACGACGATTTCCTTACATGAAGTCTGCTTTTCTTTTCTTGTGTAAGCGCCTGTTGGAGAACCCATTGTGTCTGGCTATATTCGTCTTTCTTCTTGATCAACAACCAGTTTTTTTCACCCCGACCTTTCATTTTGACTAAAGTAAAACCTCCTTTTAGGATATTCCCGCGAAGCTCAACCACAATTTTCCCGTTCTCAAGGGACTTTTCCGGATCGTCTCCTTCAAAAACACTGTATTCTCCTAAATCCCATATAATCACTGCGCCGGCTCCATACTGCCCTGCAGAGATGATTCCTTCAAAATCATAATATTCTAGAGGATGGTCATCCACCATGACGGCAAGTCTCTTATCAGCAGGATTTAGAGATGGTCCCTTTGGTATAGCCCAAGACTTCAAAACCCCTGCCATTTCCAGCCGAAAATCATAGTGGAGTTGCCGCGCGTGATGTTCATGTATAACGAAACGCATCTTTTTTAATTTTCCATAATTTCTTTTCAATCTTTCATATTGGCCTTTACTGATAAAGTCAAAGGCTTTTAGTTGTTCGTCTCTATCATACTAATCATAGAAATTAATAGTTACAAAAAACCGCTAAAAAATTTCTTCACTCATTTTCACTATTGACAGTTCTTTATAACTTGTAAAGAATGGAAATCTTATTCATTATTTTCTGAAAAAATCAAGGCAATATGTTGGAAATAAGAAACCAAACAAAAATTCATTTTGAGCGGCTAGGGCATACGCTGTATCAAAATCGCCTTAAAGTGTTATTTGTTGTATTTCTTTTTATCGGCCTTTTGGTTTACCAGATTCCCAAAATAACCATTGATACTTCGGCGGAGGCATTGCTTAAAAAAAATGATCCCAGCTTACTTCAATATAATGCTTTTCGGGATCAGTTCGGCAGGGCCGAGCTGATTATTATTGCAGTTAAAGCACCAGAAGTTTTTGAAGCCGGCTTTCTTACCAAGTTGAAAGCCTTTCACAGTGATCTGGAAAATGAAGTGCCTTATATACGAGAGGTATCCAGTCTGATAAACGCCAGAAACACTCGTGGAGAAGGGGATATTCTTTTTGTTGAGGATCTCCTTGGGGGCTGGCCGGAAAAAAACATCGATCTTGCCTCTTTAAAAAGTTTTGTGCTGAAAAATCCTCTTTATCAAAACCATCTCATTTCGGAGGATGGTCGCTTAACCACCATATTGATAGAAACAGAAGCTTCAATATCAGAATCCGTTTCAGAAGAAGATCTTCTATCTGGGTTCGAGGAAGATACATCGCCAATCGAAAACGGATCAAAGAAACCGCACTATTTTTCGGAAAAGGAAAACAGAGAAGTTGTTGAAGCGGTTAATCGCATTGTAGACCGTTATCAGAGTCCCGACTTTATTTTGGCACTTTCCGGAGGGCCTATAATCGTAGATGTCTTCAATCGTGCAACCTTACGCGACATCCGTTTTTGTATCGTGCTTTCAATGATTGTTGTTACTTTTTTTCTGGCGATCTTTTTTCGTAGAATATCAGGGATCATACTGCCGATGACTGTCATCATTTCATCGATGGTTTCTACCATGGGGCTCATGGCTCTTTGCAATGTACCCATTAAAATCACAACTACAGTTATTCCGGGTTTCCTGCTGGCTGTTGGTGTTGCAGACTCCGTGCATATTCTGGCTATTTTTTACAGATCTCTTAAGCAGGGAAAAAGCAAAGAAGACGCCATCGCTTATGCTATGGGCCATTCCGGATCTGCCATTGTAATGACAAGCCTCACCACTGCTGTGGGTCTTTTGTCTTTTTCCTTTGCCGAACTTACTGCAATTGCGGAAATTGGAATTTTTGCAGCTGCAGGTGTTATTCTGGCGCTTTTCTATACGATTATTATGCTACCAGCGATTATAGCCCTTTTTCCTATAAAAGAGGAACACTCGACCGGAGCCGATATAAAATCGCCTCTCATGGATCGCGTACTTCTATCCGTTTGTAGTTTTTCCACAAGTCATCCTATCAAAATTATAGCAGTAAGTCTGGTGATATTTTTTATATCGATTGTTTTCATTTTACAGCTCCGGTTTTCCCATAACGTGATTCATTATTTTCCCGACACCATGGCAGTTAAGAAAGATTTATTTTTCATCGATACGGAACTCAAAGGGACCATCACTTTGGAGATCATTCTAAACACGAAAAAGGAGAACGGCATTTATGAACCCGCTATATTAAACCGTATAGAAAAACTTTCCCGCAGCATCGAGTTAATCAACAACACCGATATATTCGTGGGTAAAGTTTTTTCCATAAACGATATCATAAAAGAGATCAATCAGGCTCTTCATGGGAATGATACCGCCTATTATACTATTCCTCAAGCCAGGAAAACGGTTGCACAAGAACTTTTACTGTTTGAAAACAGTGGATCTGACGATCTCGAAAGGATCGTGGACAGCCAGTTCCAAAAGACCCGCATCACAATCAAGACCCCCTGGGTTGATGCCATCATTTGCAATAGTTTTATTGAAGATATTAAAAGCCGGTTTAATGATGTTTTGCAGGATAAAGCAGATATAACCATAACGGGTGGAATGGCACTGATGTCAAGGGTAATCATGGCAGCCATATACAGTATGGCCAGGAGTTATGTAATTGCATTTCTGGCAATAACCCTGATGATGATTTTCTTTATCGGAGACATTAAAATCGGCCTAATCAGCATGATACCAAATTTACTGCCAATTATAATCATAATGGGAATTATGGGGTTTGCCAAAGTTCCTTTAACCATGAATACCCTATTGATTGGTAGTATCGCCATGGGGCTTGTTGTGGATGATACCGTCCATTTTATACACAATTTTCAACGGTATTATAAAGAAACGGAAGATGCCAATGAAGCGATAAAAGAGACCCTGCTTAGCACGGGGCGGGCCTTGCTGATAACATCGTTGGTCCTTGCTACAGGATTTTATGTTTTGATGTTTGCTTCCTTGAATAATTTGGTCAGATTCGGTTTTTTTACCGGTATGGCTATCCTTATTGCTTTACTGGCGGACTTCTTTCTGGTATCGGCTCTGATGATCCTTTTGACACGCAGGAATAAGTCCACAGGCAAAGTCGCCCCAGTACGATCTTCCGGACCTACCCCAGTACCATCTTCCGGAGCTACGGGGCAGGCGGGGTAAACAAAGTCGCAAAAAATATTTTTAAAATAAATTTTAGCCTCTTAGCGTCTTTGCGTGAGGAATAAAATTATCTCTCAATAAAAGACAAATATTGCCTCTCACAACAATTCAAAAAATACAAATTTCCTTGCATACTTCATCCCTGCGGTGAGCAAATGATATTTCTATTGACTTTTCTTTTCGTTGGTATATGATAATGATATCATATTGAAATCAAGAAATGATATCAGCGACCGGGAAAGGGGATGGCATTATGAAGGCAATGACCGTTAGGGGGTTGAATGATTCACTTGCAGAGAAGCTAAAACAAACCGCTAAGCAAGAGGGCAAAAGCGTAAACCAGCTTGTCATAGAAACCCTTAAGAAAAAATTTAATATGGAAAAAGAAAAAAAATTCACCAAGACTCACCATGACCTTGATCATCTTTTCGGCAAGTGGTCACAAGAAGAATTTGAACGGATTCAGGAAAAAATTGATTCCGAAAGAAAGATCGATGAAGAGCTCTGGCGATGAAAAGAATCCTTATAGATACCAATATATATTCCTATGCGCTCAGAGGAATTCCCGATGTGATAAATACTATACAGAGAGCCAACGAGATTTGTATTAGTTCCATCAGCATCGGTGAACTCCTTTTTGGGTTTAAAAATGGTAGTAGAGAACAGGAGATGAGAGCAGAATTGGAAGTATTTTTAGATGCTCCGCGTGTCCAAATTCACCACATAGACGAAACCACAGCGGAATTTTATGCAGACATACTGACCCAATTGCGTAAAAAGGGAAAACCGATTCCCACCAATGACATATGGATTGCAGCAGTTGCGTTTCAGCACGGTTTGAAATTATTCTCAAAGGACAGACATTTCGGTAATATTCCAGGATTGAGCCGCATTTGACAAATGATATCTCTCCCAGAATCGCAATGAAGAAAATATTTACTGAAATAAATCTTAGCGTCTTGGCGTCTTTGCGTGAGACTTAGGATAACAATCATGTTAATCATGTTAATCCTGTCTAATTTATAACATTTTATGGAAGGGCGAAAATGAAACTTCAAGCGCAAATCAAAAAGGATTTACCATCCGCAATTAAAGTGAAGGATGATGTAAAAAAGGATACGCTTCGTGTTGTTATAGGAGAGTTGGGAAGATCGGATAAAAAAGAACTTTCGGATGATGAGGTTATTAAAGTTCTTAGAAAATTAATAAAATCTGAAAA
>CAZQOH010000212.1:0-4494 GCA_964594355.1 uncultured Desulfobacterales bacterium | reverse complement strand
AAAATCCGAATGTTCCAAATTCAAAACAAATGCGGCTAAGCACCTTCATTTTAAAATGTTTTGCAAAGGTCTCATAATTTTGAAGGAGATGTTTCATCATGGGTAGACAGGCCAAGATACTTATCATAGATGATGAGAAAGATTTTTGCCACTTTACCAAAATGAATCTAGAGAATACCGGTAAGTACAGCGTCTTTATCTCGACAAACGGCAAATCCGGAATAAAGACCGCTATTCAAAAAAAACCAGATTTGGTGCTCCTATATATAATGATGCCTAATATGAGTGGGTTTGAAGTGTTGAAAAAGCTCAAACAAAATATAAACACCGTATCAATTCCAGTCATTATGCTCACCGCCTTAAAAAGTGAAAAATATATGATAAAGGCCATGAGTTTATATTCACAGGATTATCTTGTTAAGCCAATTGAGGTGGATGCATTGGTATCTAAAATAGATCACTTTTGTCCCAACTATTTTCTTTCAACTACCAGTTCACTACTTTAGAAAACCTAAAGATTTATCTATAGCTTCCGAAAGTTCATCAGAGGAATATGGCTTGGCAATTATAATATCTCCTCCTTTCAAGTATTGCATATTCTTTTGCTCATCCTTGGTAATAATACTGGACAAAATTATCGTAGGGATATTTTTTGTTTTCCTGAGTCCCTGCCTTGTGGAATGCTTATTTTGATTGCGGACCATCGCATTTTGGATTTTAGATTTTGGATATAAATCCACATTCTGCATTCCAAAATCCGCGTTCAACTGTTCCCCATTCCCAATCCCCAAGAGAGGAATTTAGGGGTCAGGATTCGATTCCACCTTTGGAGTAAATACATCATTTTTGGATAAAGTTTCCATGGTAGCAATGAAGTTTAGCAAAGAGTTGAGCTGTTTAGAAAAAATTTTATTCTCCGGAGTTAGTTTGCCGGTCTTTTGCAACTGGTCGAATGCTTTTCCCAAATGTTCAAGATTGAGATAGGTCATAGCAAGATTGAGATAGGCCATGGCAAGATAGTAATGGGCCCTTGCATTCTTTTCTCTCTGGGTAACTTTTTTATACCTTTCGATCGCCTTTTCCAGTACTTTTCCCACTGCAGTGTGAGAGGATGTAAAGCATTGCGCGTGGATAAACAGATGTGATTTACAATAATGACACTCAAAAGCCCCCTCTTCCACCGGAGACCAGCAGAAGGGGCAGTGGCGGATTCTCTCTGTCCTTACCCTGTCTTTCGCAAGACTGAATTTTTTATTTTCCTCAACCACTTCAGGGTCTTCAGGGGAAATAACGGCCGCATTTTTAAGTGACGATTCTATGGCTTTCATGTCCCCGATTACACGAGAATACCACAGCCACCCCTTGCCACAGCGTGGGTTTTTCTTTAAAAGCACAGCCAACACCTTTTGAGCCTGTTGAAAATGGTGTCCTTCAGCCAGCATGGCGGCCTGAGAAATCATTTCATCTTCTTCTGCTTGAATTTTTAAAGAAAGATCTTGTTTCTGTTTACTGACTATTTCTGTTTTAAGAACCTCTGTCGTATCATGTTCTTCCTCTGCCGCAATTGCTTCATCCTTAAGTCTCGTCCCCTCCATGAGCAAAGACATGAGATTTCTATTAATTCTCTGCTTTATATTTTTCCCCGGGAAGTTTTTGAATCTAAAGCCAACATGATCCCAGCCGATCATTTGAAATGCCGCATCCTCTCCCTTCATGTCACCATAATGAGCATCATACAGAAGACCATCATATAAATAAAAAAAACCTTTTTTTTCTTTATCGGCACGAACTTCCAAAGTGCATGTCTTTTGTTCCATATCAATGAGTTGCAACAAACTGGTTACCGCCACTCCCGCCTGAAAAGCACCCTTTTCAACACGATCGAGCCCATCCAGGATTGCCCGGTCCAATTTTTTGAGATCAACAGGTTTTTCAAGATAATCGAGAATGTCTTCCTGTTCCGCCTTTCTCTTTATTTCAGGGCTCCTATGCCCTGTCATAACAATACATGGCACCTGGGGATGATTTTCATTCATATAGGCTAAAAGTTCCAGGCCTCCCACTTTTGGCATCTCAAGATCTGTAACCAACAAGGAAATGGGTTTTCTTTTCAACACTTCAATAGCCTCTTCTCCATTTGTAGCAGTCAGAACTTCGAATTTATCCTCATATTTCTCAAGCCCTTTTTTGAAGACCTTTAAAGTCATTATTTCATCATCAACAATTAGCACCTTATCCATGGAATTTATCCTTACGTCTCATGTCCAATATCCCAAAATTTCTCGAAATTTTAGTATTGTTATATGAATCTCTAATGGGATGATCACACTAGCACCTCGTCTCATAAGTTTTGCATTCTAAAATGGCAAAATAGCATGTTGCTAAAAAGCTTGCTTTTGACCCGTTTAGGTAGAACGAGGAAGCACGAAATACGAATTTCGAAACTCGAAACAAATTCAAATGACCAAAATTCAAATGACCAAAACAGATAAATAGCAGTGATGATAGCCCAATCTTGTTTTGAATTATGAACATTAAGGTTTTGATATTGTTTCGGATTTCGGATTTCGATATTCGGATTTTCAAAAAGCATGTGTAATGTTGCAATATTTTAAATTGCCAAAATGAGACTTAAAACTTTTGAGACACCACACTATCATAGCTGGGAGTTTCGCTATGAAATTACCATACTCTCCATGTCATAATCAATAATAAAAGTCAGAATTTGTTTTCAGAAAAGGAGGGACTCATTCTATGAATTTGATAAGATTTCTGAAACAGCCTTGAGAAATTCCCTTGTATCAATAGGTTTGGTGATATATCGATCACAACCAATCTCAAACATCTTTTCCTCGTCTCCTTTCATGGCATGGGATGTAAGAGCGATAATAGGAATCTTTTTGATTAGTGATTTTAGATTTCGGATTTCAGATTTTATCGTTCTCTCGCAAAGGCGCAAAGACGCAAAGATAAATTGTTAATAATAAGTGTTATTATTTTCACTTTGCGTCTTTGCGCCTTTGCGAGAGAATCTATAATCTTCAATTCTTCTACAACCCCAGAAACCTTTTTGGATTATCCTCTAACATTCTTTTCATCTCATCGTCCGTAAATTCAACCCGGCACCAGAAAATCTTTTTCGCGTATTCCGAAAACCACTTTAAGTAAGATTTTTCGGTCCAGAAACATCGACCCATGTACCAGTCGGAGCCGTAGAGGATTCTGTCCCTGATTATTGGTGTATTAAGCATGCGTTTTATATTCATAAAATACCGTCTTGGCATAAACCACATCTCAGTATCGTATGAAATATCGGTGTAAACGTTATGGTAGGCTTTAATAAGCCCGGCTATTTTGGGCTGCCATGTTGATCCAGTGCGGTCATTATGGGCCAAATTCAATGTGAGCAGAGGAAAATCAGATAATACAGGAGCCCAGTTGTCCGGATCGGCCAGGTGGTAATATTCCTCAAAACCCGGAATACCTCCGTTTTCACAATGTGTTGTTATGGGTATATTGTTATCAACGCAATATTTATATATGGGATACAGTCTTTTATCATCGGGGGTAAATCCCATAACCGGATAGATCTTTACCCCCTTGAATACTCCGCTACTTAAAGCATTTTTTACGATTTCAACCACATCCTTTCTTTCAGGATCAGCTGCAATAAACGGAAGCATCCGAATTCGATTGTACTCCTCGTTTATGGATCGAACAGCCGCAATAGTTTCCTCCATCTGATCTTCAAAGCGCTTTATCTCGCCGCCAAACTTCTTGCAATGGGCCATATCCATCATTAAGGGTGTGCAAATATCTATGCCGGCTTCATCCATCTCCTTAACCAGTTTTTGAGCGATTTCAAAGATAGACATATCCACAAATTCCAACCAATCTTCAAGTTTGCCGTCATTTGGTAAAACTATTCTTAGCAAGCGATGAATAAAGCGGTGCATCGGATTTTTAACATCTAAAAGAAAGCGTTTGCGAAATGCCATAGGAACACAATCGAGGCTAAAGATATGGCAGTGACAATTGATATTCATACATTTTCCTTTTTGACAGGATTAACAAGAATAACAGGATAGTTTTTTTATCTTGTTGATTCCTTTACTAAAGGGGGAATTGTGAGAAAATCTGGTACTTTTCATTAAGACTATTCAGTTTCCGAATGGAAACTTAACAGGCAATTAAATTATTATCAGGCAACAGCTCATACAAGATATAATTTTTATGTTTCCAGGCTGCTTGGATAAAAAGGCAAGCGTTACAAGTATCCAGTGTTCCATGTACGGCGAGGTACTTTTGGATGTTGTGTGGCATCCATTCTTCATCTGAATACTTTATCGACTTATCTTTCTTTGTGGAAAGGAACATCTTATTTCCCGCAATGGCGGTTTTCCATTGTTTAATGCGGTCTTCCTTTTTCCCCTCTTTTTCTATTACATGACTTTCGGCCATCAAAAATAATAGTTGACTTTAGTTAGGACATAG